>JASHXK010000382.1 GCA_030043575.1 Terriglobales bacterium | reverse complement strand
GCGGCGATTATTACCGGCCTCATTTCCGAGGCAGCCAAATACGTTTACATCCTCGCATTACCATGGCTCAACTTTCAGGAGGTCTATGGGCCATTCTCCGTGTCGGTGACGCTGATTTTCTGGTCGTTCTGGAGCGGCATGTTGCTGCTGGGCGGGGCCTATCTTTCCGCGGCCGAACATAGCAGCCGGGTCGAGGCCAGACGCGCCACGGCTGCAGCGGAGAAGTAACCGCATCGCCTTCGCTTCGATCGCTTCGACTCTACGACGATGTACAATCGACCGACGCTCCGGGATCAGGCAATCCTCCCCAGCTAAAGCTAATGATGACAGGCCTCGCGGCGAACCGTGTGTCTCGCCGCAAGCTGAGCGATCGACTTTGTTGTGACCACCACTACAACCACGACCGAACCGGATTCCAGACCTGACGAGTTCACAGGGTCGAAAGCCCATTCGGCGAGGTTTCTTCTTCTGGGCGCGATCTTCGCCGTGGCCCTGCTGCTGCGCGTGGGAGTGGCTCTGCGCTCGCCCAGCATCGAGTGGCCAGACGAGATCTTTAACACGCTGGAGCCGGCGCACCGCCTGGCCTACGGCTATGGCGTCATCGTCTGGGAATGGAGAGACGGCATCCGCTCCTGGGTTTACCCCGCGTTTCTGGCCGGAGTGATGCGAGCGACAGCTTGGATGGGATCCGGTTCCCGCGGATATCTGACCGGCATCACTGTTGTTCTCTCCCTGCTTTCGTTGAGCTCCGTCTGGTTCGCGTACATGTGGGCGAAGCGATCCAGTGGGACGCTGGCCGCGTGGATCGCAGCCGGTGCCTGCGCCACGTGGTATCAGTTGGTGTATTTTTCTCCCAAAGCCTTTAGCGAAGTGTTCGCTACCGACTTTCTTCTGCCGGGCCTATACCTGGGAATGTACGGCGACGAGTTGCCGGAGAAAAGACGTCTGGTCCTCGCCGGACTCTGCCTTGGCATCGCGGTTTGCGTCAGGGTGCAATACGCGCCGGCCGTAGCATTCGCTGTTCTCTGGTTTTGCCACAAGCAGTGGGCTGCTCGAGCACCAGCCTTGTTCTTGGGCTTGCTGGTACCGGTTATCGCCTTCGGTGTTGTGGACGCGTTTACCTGGTCTTACCCGTTTCAGTCATACATCCGGAACTTCCAGGTGAATGTATTCTCGGGACGCAACGCGCACTACGGGACTGAGCCGTGGTACATATTTTTCCTTGGTCTATGGCGAACGATGTGGCCCATGCTGTTGCTTGCGGCGGCAGCGGTCAGGAAAAACGCGCTTTTGGGTTGGGTGGTCGCAATCGTTGTGGTCTCGCATTCGGCAATCGCTCATAAAGAGTTCCGTTTCGTCTATCCTGCGCTGCCCATCATCGTTACACTGGCGGCCATAGGATGGGTGGAAATCGCATCGTTCCTCAGCAGGAAGCTGTCATGGTCGCCCTCGCCCAGGATGGTAATAGCTGGAGGCTTGGCCTGCTGCATTTTGATTTCCGGCGTTCTAGCGCGCGGAATGCATTGGGACAAGTCGTCGGGAGGATTGATCGCCCTGGACCGGCTCAGCCGGGATCCTTCGCTGTGCGGCGTCGGATTGCTGACGATTCCCTGGACGCTGACTGGAGGTTACGCTCACCTGCATCGCGACGTCCCCTTCATTGTGGTAAACCGTCATGTACCGCCCGAGACCCAGAGTCTGAACTTCAATGCACTGCTGAGTCTGGGATCGGTAAACCGTCTGGCAATGGGATTTGAACCTGAGGGTTGCTGGAACGGCGTCTGCCTGTATCGACGGCCGGGCCCGTGCATCTCGTCGCCACCCGTAGACGAGCTGAATCAGATGTTGCGACTCAACCACCAGTAGTCAATCACTCCAGCTCGAAATGAGCACGAGGGCGCGTACCACTTTCAGTCTTTGCCGCCGGATAAATCCCCAATACCTTTACGAACTCCGCAACCTCGCCGAGGTGATGCAACCCATTGCGGGCTCCTTGGTCGTCGCCGCGCAGAATGTCGACAAAGAAAACATATTCCCAGGGATGTCCTCGCATGGGACGCGATTCGATTTTGCTCAGGCTGATGTCGCGCAGCGCAAAGACGCTCAGTGCCTTGAAAAGTGCGCCGGGAACGTTCTTCAGCGCAAAGGCAAGGGAGGTCTTGTTTGCCCCTCGCCCAATCTTCTTCGATTTGTTGATCAGCAGGAATCGTGTGTAGTTCTGCCGATCGTCCTCAATGCCCGCCAATAGGATGCGTCCGCCGTACTGTCGCGCCGCCTGCCCCGCAGCAATCGCAGCGGCGTCCTTACAGCCTTCTGCTATGACATGACGGACTGCGCCTGCCGTGTCATAAAAAGGAACGGCCTGCATCTCGGGATGGGAACGAAACAAATCGCGACACTGATCGAGTGCAACCGGATGCGAGAATACTCGCCGAATGCGCTGCAACGGGACTCCGGAGGCGGCAATCAGGTTATGGCGGATGCGCAGATGAAACTCTGCGTGAATGAAAACGTCGCGGGTGAGCAGTAAGTCGAAGTGCTCCGCCACCGAGCCGGCCAGGGAGTTCTCGATAGGAATGACCGCCGCATGCACGGAGCCGGCTTGTACTCGATCGAAGACTTCCGCTGACCGTGCGCATGGCACCACCGTTGCCCGCCGAACCATCCTGCTTGCGGCCTCATGACTGAAAGAGCCAAGTTCGCCCTGGATTGCAACTTTCATATGGGGATGGGCCGAGGATAACAGAACATTGCACAGGTTCGCCGCGGGTTGCCTGTGATCCGTAAATTCGATGTTCAATTGTCCATATGAGCATAGGTCAGCAAAACAACCATCCAGCCGCGAATTGCCCTCCAACTAGTATCGGTCGGTAGAGTACGCGGAATCGCTCAGCGAGGTGACAACAGATGCTTTGGACAATTTTTGTAATCCTGCTGGTCCTATGGTTGCTGGGAGTGGTGTCCAGCTACACATTGGGAGGGTTTATTCACATCCTGCTGGTGTTGGCGGTAGTAGCGCTGATCGTCCAACTGATCACGGGGCGCAGACCGGTAGTGTAGCGCTGTAACACGATACAGGTGATTTCTGTGCTCAAGGGCAGGCAGGTGAACTATTCATCGTAAACCACGAAGTGGCAATTTCTTATCAACCAATTTAAGGGGGTGAACCTATGGATAAGGACCGGGTAAAAGGGAAGATGGATGATGCCGCCGGACGCGCAAAGCGTCAGGTGGGAGAGTGGACAGGTGACAACGAGCTTCAAGTAGAAGGCGCCAGCCAGCAGGTAAAAGGCAAGGTCGAGAATGCCTGGGGAAAGGCGAAGGACGCAGTTCGGGACGCCAGTGACGAAGCCAAGCGCAAGGCCGACGAACACAAAGCCCGTAGCGAGATGGAGCGCGAGCAGCGGCTCAAAGATGAGCGGCGTAAACAAGACGTTGCTTAGCCGATAGCCAGCTCTACTTGCGAGAGGCGCTCGAACCTGGGCGCCTTTTGCTCGCACGGATACTCTCCAGGGTGAGCTGTAAATTCCCGGCTTTATCTACAAATGAAGCTACTCCCGGTGGAATTATGGTTGTCGCACTGTATTCGGCCACGATGGCTGGACCGTGAATTCTCCTGGAGGGGCTTAGACTGTCGCGATCATAGATAGTTATCCCGATCTCTTTCCCATCAAACCATGCCGCGCGGGTTTCCGTTTTCCAGGTTTTTCTTGGACCGGTGCTACCGATTTCTTGCGGGGTTCTACGCGACGCTATGCGACCCCGCAAGCGCAGCGTAACCAGCTCGACCTGCCGCTCCGGATGACTGTATCCATAGCGGAAGTGATGACTGCGATGAAAGTCGGAAATGAAGGTGTTCGTAAACGGTACATTTAATTCATAGCCCTGCCCTCGATAACGCAGGTCGGCGCTGTAATGAAAGTGGGGTTTCCCCTTCCATCCTTCGTCATGAAATTCCCGTTTCGCGCGCTCTTCTAACGTTGCATATTGCCGTCGCAGGCTTGCTATCGGGGACTTGCCATCAACGCTCAACATCACCGTTCGCGAGTAGTCTTTCACGATATCGCTGGCCAGAATCCCATATGCCGAAAGTGCTCCTGGTAGTGCGGGAATGATGACCCGCGGAATGGCAAGCGCCCGCGCCAGATCGCAAGCGTGCAGGCCCCCAGCTCCGCCGAAGGCTACCAGGGCAAACTCGCGAGGATCGTATCCGCGCTCGACCGAGACAACGCGTAGCGCGCGCTCCATATTGGCATTCACGACGCGAACCACGCCTTCCGCAAAACGCTCCAGCGATAAGCGCGAGCCCTGCTGCCGGAGCCATTCGGCGGTGAGATTTCGCGTTCGCGCCAGGTCCAGGACGAACGATCCGCCAAGAAATTTGTCCAGCGGCAAGCGTCCCAGCAACAGGTTCGCATCCGTCACCGTCGGCTGCGTGCCGCGACCGTAGCAAATGGGACCGGGATCGGAGCCTGCGGATTCGGGCCCAACCCGCAGCGCGCCGCCGGCGTCGAAACGCGCCAGCGAACCACCGCCCGCACCCACGGTGTGAATGTCGAGCATCGGCACGCGCACCGGCAGACCTACTATTTCTGCCTCGTTACTCGGCTTCGCTTCGCCATCGACCAGGGCTACGTCGGTCGACGTGCCTCCCATGTCGAAGGTAATGACGCGCTCGAAACCACTGACACGGGCCATGGCCGCAGCGCCGACCACGCCTCCCGCGGGGCCGGAAAGCACCGTTCTCACCGGCTGTCGCGCGGCCGATTCCAGAGAGGTGATACCGCCACTGGACTGCATCACGAATATGCCGGACACCTTGGCCTTTAAGGACGCACGCTGACGCATGCGGACTTCGAGGCGCTGCAGATAGCCTTGCATCACCGGCTGAAGATAGGCATTGACGACGACTGTGCTGGCACGCTCGTACTCACGAAACTCCGGCAGGATCAGATGAGACAGCGAGACGGGCAGGCCGAGTTCCTCCAACACGCGCCCGATCGCGCTCTCGGTTTCCGGATTCGCGAAGGAAAACAAAGTCGAGACGGCAATCGCCTCGGCTCCGCTGGCGTGAACATCGCGAGCCAGCACGCGAAGATGGTCGCTGGAGGGCTTATGCAGAATCTTGCCGTCGTGCGCAACGCGCTCGGGCACGCCAAAGCGCAGACCGCGCTCCACCAGCGGCGGCACGCGCTCGAAGTTGAGATCGTAAAGCTTGGGCCGGTTCTGGCGGCCGATCTCAATGATGTCTTCGAATCCGGCGGTAGTGACGAAGGCGACGCGCGCGCCTTTGCGCTGCAGAAGCGTGTTGGTGCCGACCGTTGTGCCGTGGAGCAGAACCACGCCGTTCGACGCCGGGATCTGTGACATCGCTTCAACGATGGCCTGCGAGGGATCGGCGGGCGTGGAGAAGACTTTCGTCATCCATAGCTTGCCTCGCTCGATCCAGACGCAGTCGGTAAAGGTGCCGCCGGTGTCGACGGCGACGCGTAGCGGAGGGCGTGAGGAATTGGGTCGGGAGGAGGACATGGTCGCGCGACGGGGCTTAAGAAGCGCCGATTGTAGCACGCGATTTCCGGTTGATTACAGATACTTGCCCATCTGGTAGGCATCAAGCGAATGACTGGAATAGTACTCGGGAATCCGTCGCAGAATCTCATAGCCCAGCTTGCGATAAAGCCGAATACCTGGCTCGTTGTTGACTGCGGTCTCCAGATAAACTTCTGTGCAGCCTAGAGATCGTAATCGCTCCTCGCAGGCATTCATCAGGCTTGTCGCCAGGCCGAGACGGCGCGCTTCAGGAAGGATATCGAGCGTAATGATGCGCGCGTACTTTCGTCGAATGGGATGAGCCAGGACGTAGCCGGCGATTCGCTCGACAGCACCGGCCGAGCTGCCGCCAGCTTCGTCGGACGAGAGTGCGGCTACCAACGCGACGGCGTTGCGCTTCATGATGAAGCCGCTCAGTTCCATCTGGGTGTATGCGATGCCGGGAGCGAAACAGAGTTGATCGATCTGCCAGAGCCGCTCGAAGTCGGCGGCGCGGTAATCGCGAATGTGGAATGCCAATTCCGCCGGCTTGCTGACATTCAATGCCAAGAGATAAGTCCTGCCGTCATCATAGGCGGTGATGGTTCGGGGGACAAACTCAATGTTGGGCCGCAGTGCCCTGATACGAACCATAAACTGTAGCGTTTTCGATTCTCTCGATGGAAATCAGAGCGGTCCATTCGTTGTTGCGATTCCGATAGTCCAGGGTCCTGCCACCGAGAATGCTGGCAGCCCGTTGCGCAGGCAGGTCTTCGTGATAGTCAAAGAAGCGCTCCTGGAGCCGCTTTCCGAGGAACAGGTTCGCGAGGAATGGATGCGGCGGCTCCCATTTGGTGGTGAACAGGTAGGCGACGTCGAATTGATCGGTGGACTGCGCGGCAAGTTCGATGTTCAGCGGCGAAAAATTGTCGATGCGCACGACATCGAGCGGTTGCTTCACATAGCCGAGATACGGGCGGGTCAGTTCGTCGGACGCCGGCCACGCGGTGAGTATCTGCGCGTGCGCATATCTCGTCGACAATTCGTCGGCGGCGATCTTGTGGAGGATGACGTAATCGCGATAGAGCAGCGTGTCTTCAGGAGCGATGCGGTAGGGCGGCGGCACAAAAAGCTGCATTACGAAGGCAGCGCAAGCGGCGGCAATAAACCACGTCCAGTGGTGGATTCTGCGCCACATGGTCGAGACGCACGCCAGGATGACCAGCGGCACGACGGGAAGCATGTAGCGGGCGAGAACGGCCCCGCCTAATACGGACTCCGCCAGCACATTCGCCAACAGAACGACAGCGAAGACCAGTTGCACGTTAATGGCGATTCGCGGACGGACCGCGCCATCGGCTTCGCGCAGCGGCGGGCGTGACATCGCGATCACAGCGCCAATCGTGAGGAAGAACAGGTTGAGATAACCGAAGACGTGCCACAGGCGAATGAGAAGCGCGAGCAGAATCCGCAGCGGGTTGAGCGTGGCCTGCAGGTTGTAGCGAAGGTATTCGGGATTGCCGAGATAGTATCCGGTGCGGTGATGATGGTAGGCGAGCCAGAAGAGCAAGG
>JASHXK010000381.1 GCA_030043575.1 Terriglobales bacterium | reverse complement strand
CGACTCGGCCGCCAGCTGCGCAGGAGCGGTGACCTCGACAGGCCGCAGCGGCAGGCGCTCAAACATGACCAGGGCATCGCCTTTCAACTCCGCCCGTGAAGCCAGCAGCAAAACCTCGACCACCCGCCCCGCGCGGTGCAGCTTGCGCGCGATAACGAAGCCATCGACGCCATTGTTGCCTTTGCCGCAGATTACGCTGACGCGATTCGCGTCCGGATAGTTTTGCAGAATGAATCGCGCAATCGCGCCGCCGGCATTTTCCATCAGCGTGAGGGACGATACGCCGAACTGCTCCGACGTCGCGCGATCGATGGCGCGCATCTCTTCGGCGGTTGTGACCTTCATGCGCGCTCCGCCGAGTGTTCCAGCCGGCGCAAACCGTCCGGCTCGCCCATTGCGATCAAGTGATCGCCTTCGTGAATAACCTCATCGGGCGCGGGATTGAAGCGCATACCCGAGCCTTCGCCTTTGATGGCAAGCACGATGACGCCCATTTCCTGGCGAATGCGAGAGCCTTCCAGCGTTTGCCCAACGACGCGCGAGCCGGCCTGCACCTGCACCTCTTCAATCTCTAATGGGCGCTGGCGATCCATGGCAGTGTCGAAGAAATCGACTACATGTGGACGCATGAACGTCTGCGCGATGCGGTATCCGGCGAAGTTGTATGGCGACACAACATGATTCGCGCCGGCGGTGAGCAAATGTTTCTCAGCTTCTTCTTCGCTGGCGCGGGCGATAATTTGCAGCTTGGGATTCAGGCTGCGCGCGGTAAGAATGATGTAAATGTTGGTCGCGTCGGTGGTCGTGGAGGCGACGAGGCCGCGAGCGCGCTCGATATGTGCCTGCCGCAGCACGGGAGCCTGCGTCGCATCGCCGATCAAAGTGAGCCAGCCTTCGTCGGAGTAGCGAGCCAGCTTCTCGGCATCCGTATCGATGACGACGAAGGGCAGCGGCCTGCGCGCCAGTTCGCGTGCCGTGCTGCGTCCCACGCGTCCCGCGCCGCACAGAATGTAGTGATCCGACAGCCGGCTGATCTCGCGATCCATGCGTCTCCTGCCGAAAACCGATTGTAGCTCGAATTCCAGCAAAGCCTGCGTCGCGCTGCCGAAGAACAGCAGTACCAATCCAACGCCGACGATGATGACGAAGCTATTGAAGATCCGACCGACATGCGAGAGCGGATGAATCTCGCCGTAGCCGATGGTGCTGATCGTGGTCAGCACCATGTAGAAGCCGTCAAACCAAGACCAGTGCTCGATATAGTGAAATCCCGCCATGCCGATGAAGGTCAGGACGATCAGCGCCGTGAAGATGATCTTCAGATTGAGGATGGATTTCACAGATTCATTGTGGCGCGGACGGAATGTCAGGTGCAAGAAAAAGCCCTTCGATGAGGAAGGGCGTTTCGAGCGGCACTCGAATTCTCTTCAATACGCTTCGTCTCGGGGCGTGGCTTCAGTCGTGCCGATCGTCGTCCTTCGCGAATTTGTCATCCTGAGCGGAGCGTGCGAATCGTGCGCCTGAAGGCCCGCTCTACGGATAAAGCCGGGAGCTCAGTCTCCGGGAACCTCCACCTCATCGGCTACCAGCTTCTGCACGCGGCTGTGATGGCGGCCGTAGGTGTAGTAAATCACCATTCCGATGATCAGCCACACGATCAAACGCAGCCACGTCGCCAGCGGCAGGCTGGCCATCAGGCCGAAGGAAACGATCATGCCGAGGATGGGCACCACCGGAACCCACGGCGTCTTGAATGGACGATGCAGGTCAGGACGGCGCGTGCGCAAGGTCCAGACTCCCGCGCACACGATAACAAAGGCCAGGAGGGTTCCAATGCTGACCAGTTCGCCTAATATCTCGATTGGAACCAGCGACGCGAAGATGGCGACGAAACCGCCGACCAGCGTGGTCGAAATCCACGGCGTGCGGAAACGGGGATGCACAGCGCTGGCCCATTGCGGCAGCAGGCCATCGCGCGACATCGAGTAGAACACGCGCGACTGGCCCAACAGCATCACCAGCATGACCGTGGCCAGTCCAAAGATGGCACCCAGCTTCACCAGGAACTTGGCCCAGACGACCCCCGTTGCATCGATCCCCACGGCGACCGGATCGGAAACATTCAGATCGGCGTAAGGAACGATTCCGGTCAGAAGGCCGGAAACCAGAATGTAGAGGATGGTGCAAATAATCAGCGAGCCCAGGATGCCAAACGGCATGTCTTTCTGCGGGTTCTTGGCTTCCTGCGCAGCAGTGGAAACGGCGTCAAATCCGATGTAGGCGAAGAAGATGACGCTGGCCCCGCGCGCAATGCCCGACCACCCGTATTGTCCGAACGCGCCCAGGTTGGGCGGGATGAAGGGATGCCAATTCTGCTTCAGGATATCTGGATGTTGCATGGCGAACAGTCCGGCAATCGCGATGAACATCAGCACGATCGCCACCTTCACGATCACGATCGCTGAGTTGAAGTTCGCCGACTCCTTGATGCCGATCACCAGAAGAATGGTGACCGCGATGATCGCAAGGAACGCCACCAGGTTAAACAAGCCGGTCTGCTGCGGCAGGGAGTTCGGATTGATGTGCTGGGCCGCCAGCATGTCTTTCATGCGCTCCAGGTGCTCCCAGTGCCCGTTGTAGAAGACGAGCTTCTCGCTGGGCGCCAGCGTCAGCCGCGGTGGAATGCGGATGCCGAAATCTTCCAGAAAGCTGAGCACATAACCGCTCCAGCCGGAAGCCACGGTTGCGGCACCGAAGGCATACTCCAGGATCAGATCCCAGCCGATGATCCACGCGAAGATCTCGCCCAGCGTGGCATAACCATAGGTATAGGCTGAGCCGGCGATGGGAATCAGCGAGGCAAATTCCGCGTAGCACAGTCCGGCGAAGACGCAGGCGACACCCGCCAGAACGAACGACAGGACGATAGCCGGACCGGCGTATTTGGCGGCGGCCGAGCCGGTGAGCACGAA
>JASHXK010000380.1 GCA_030043575.1 Terriglobales bacterium | reverse complement strand
AGCGGCCCGACGCGATGAACTCGGCGCCGGAGTTCAACGCATACAGAAAGCCAGAGCATCCAGCCGATACATCGAAGCCCCAGGTCCGGTGGATGCCCAGTTTGTTCTGCACCAGGCACGCGGTCGACGGATACATCATGTCCGGCGTTACTGTCCCGACAACAATCAGGTCAATTTCCTGCAAATCGACGGGGTGCGCTTTGAGAAGTTCCTTCACCGCCGCGACAGCGAGATCGCTGGCTGCAACTCCTTTGTCCGCCAAATGGCGTTCGCGAATGCCCGTGCGTTCCAGGATCCACTCGTTGGTGGTCTCCACCATCTTTTCAAGGTCTTGATTGGTAAGAATGCGCGGCGGGACGTAAGTTCCAAGAGCAGTAACTTTGGCGCGGCGACCGTTCGACAATAGAGTTCTCCCTTATGAATGACCACTCATTTTGAAGGATATGGCGAGGAAAGTCTATGACGCGCCGCTATTCGCCATTCGCTCTTCGCTTTTCGCCCTTCGACGCGCTAGCGGTTCGAGTTCGGATGTGACCACCGGACCTTCCAGCGCAATTCGATTGTGCAAATAGCATTCGGGACCGACCAGGAGTGCCTGGCGAAAAGCGAAGAGCGAACGGCGAAGAGCGTAAACAAGCCAGGCGCCAGTTGGCCGCTGCACACGCACTAGCCTGCTACCGTTGCTTCCTTCCGGACCTGGCGGATTTCACAAGATTGCGTTGCGCGGGACCAGCGCCCGACCTGTTCAATATTAGCATCTCGAAGTGGGCGCCTGCCGGTGTGGGTTTGAGTATCTTCGTCATCTCCAGCGCATCTATAATGAAGAAATTGTTTCCGACCTCCGCGGCCTAACGGTATACCGATGGCTGCGGCGGCGGCATCCCGCCGTTCGTGTAAACACAGGCGGCGGGATCGAGGGTACGGATGGAAACGTCCGCGCCTCCCGTGCTTGGAAAGGAAACGACTGCAGCGCCATTCTGCATCTCTGCCCCTCTCTTTCCTTCGAGCACTTTCGAAACACTAACGTTTTTCGCCATTCGCTCTTCGCTTTTCGCCAGAGGATCATCCCAAGACTCTAGCGATCCGGCGAATAGCGAAAGGCGAGCAGCGAAGAGCGAATAGCGTGCCTCTCACCGACAAATTCGGGCGCAGCATCAGGGACCTGCGAATCTCCATCACCGATCGCTGCAACTACAAGTGCGTCTATTGCCGCTCCGGCAGCGATGGCCCGCAGTTCCCCGAAATGGCGATCGACGAATATTTGCGCATCGCTCGCGTCTTCGTTGGGTTGGGCATTACCAAAGTCCGTCTCACTGGCGGTGAGCCGCTTCTGCGCAACGGTCTGGTCGAAATGGTTAGCGAACTGGCTCGCATGCGCACGGTCGAAAGCGGTGCGCTCGACATCGCGATCACGACCAACGGCCATCTGCTGGAAGACATGGCGCAACCGCTTGCTGATGCCGGTCTTTCGCGCGTCACCGTGTCGATGGATGCGGTTGATCCCGGCCGCTTTGCCCGCATCACGCGTGTGCCCAACGGCTTTGAGCAGGTGCTAGCCGGTGTCCGCGCCGCCCAGCGTCCCGGTCTGAATCCCGTCAAGATCAATTGCGTTCTGCTGCGCGGCCTCAACGACGACCAGATCACCGCCTTCGGCCGATTTGCACGCGACGAGGGCGTCATCGTGCGCTTCATCGAGTTCATGCCGCTGGAGGAAGACCGCGTTTGGTCACCTGAGATCGTGGTTACGTTACACGAAATCCTGCAGCGCATGGCGGAGTTTATGCCGCTGCGCGAAGTCCAACACGCTCACAGCGAGACGGCGCGCCGTTACTTGTTCGAAGATGGCGTTGGTGAAATCGGCATCGTCGCGCCGGTATCGCACCCCTTTTGCGGACATTGCAGCCGCGTGCGCGTCACTTCCGACGGCAAGATTCGCACCTGCCTGTTCTCGGTACGCGAGCATGATTTGGCAGCTGTGATGGAATCCGGCGCAAGCGACGACGAACTCGCCGACTTCATCTGCCGGGTAATCGATCATAAGGAAGCGCGCCATCACATTGGCGAGCCCGGCTTCGTTCCAGCCTCCCGAACCATGGTCCACATCGGGGGATAGCGTCCCAAGCCTGTCATCCGGAGCGGCGCTCGACCGTGGTCTTCGGGCACGGAGTGGAAAGACTTCCACTGCGCCAGGGAGGGTATTGCGTGTTAGCGCCGCGGCAGAAAAATCGAGGGCGAGGTCAGCCTCGCCCTCAACTCTGTCTGATCGATCGGCCGGGACGCTGGCCTGAGGGCCAGCTCTACCTCACTTCGCCACTGCCGCAAACAGGTCCGTCTTCAACAGCGCCTGGAAGCGCGAATCGTCGGTCTTGAAATGCATCGTCACGACGTCATTCGAGCTATTGACTGTCGTATTCTCCAACGCCATCTTCTCGCTGTTCGTGCCGCTCATCTTCTTGTACAAAACACCTGCCTGCATCAACCCCGACAAGCTTGCCGCGGTGATCGTGTCAGAGGTCTTGACATTCAGGTCGAACGAAACACCGTTAATGAAGTTCATCGTGTAATCGGAGGCCAGCAGCCGCTTCTTCACCACATCGTAGTCGGTCAGCGTTCCCGCCTCGCCTAGCGCGCCGCGCATCATATTTTGGGTTCCCTGCTGGTCCAGCACGCTCCAAATCGACGCGCTGTCCACGCTGGTGATCAGGTTGCTGATGACGCTGTTCGTCTGCACCGACTCGGCCCCGTTATCGCGCACATCGATGGCGCCCCGGATCGCGGGGTTGTCGCCAAACAAAATCGTGGTCGGATCCAGAAAGACCATCTGCATGCCGGAACCCATAGGATAAAGGTCAGCCAGAAGATACTTCACCGGTTTGATCTTCTTGACCTTCATCTTCGCCAGAAAGTCCTTCTGCTTGAACGGGCCCTGCGCAATACCAATGCTGTAAACCATCGCGCCCTGTCCGTGATAGGCGATGAACGTGAGCTGTTCGACATCCTTGTCGACATCGATGCCTGCGCCCTTCAGCGCGGATTCGAACTGCTTGATGTTGTCCGGCATGACGCGGTCGCGCAGCGCCTGCGCCGTCTGCGAATCGCGCAGATCGCGATAGTTCACCGAGATAATCTGCTGTATGGCGGAAGGAATCACGGTCTGCGCGTTGCTGCTCAACGGGGAGGCTGCGGCTGGCAGGCAAAGCACGCCGCTAAGAAAACCACTGAGGAAAAGCTGCTTCATAGTCATTTATTTTACTCGACCGTCTCGGACAGATGCTGAAACACAGGCTTTTGTTGTCTCTGGGCGCTCTTAGACACATGAGTTAGACGGTCGAAACCGCGCAACATCACCTGCACACAAGCGGTCGAGGCCACGGCCGTCATGGTGGAGTCTGCAGGACACAGAAGCCCCTAGCCACTAGCCGCTCAATGCCTTCACCCGCTGCCGCACGTCCGCCAAGAATGCCTCATCCTTAATATCGCCCAGGTTGATCTCGACATTGGCCAGCGCGCCTTCCATCCCGGCCCGCGCCAGCGACACTGCTACCGTCAGGTCCGATGCCATTCGTGGATTGGTAATCGGGCGCAAAGATTCGACAATCTGCTGCACCTCTTTCGCCCGCTCAGCGACGACCAACGGGATCAGCGTCGCCTTCTTCGTCGCCGCTTCGACTTCAGCCTGCGCCTCGGGATGGTCCTTTGCCTTCTTGAATGCAGCCATTACCTGGTTGAACGACTCGGCGTCCGCATCGATCGATGCCTTGAACTGTTCGCGCAATTCCGCTAACCGCGCCAGCGCATCGCTCAGTTGCCGTTCGAATTGCACATAAGCTTTCTTGCCGCGCGACATCCCCGCGACCATGCCGCCCAGCGCCGCTGCCATCGCTGCCGTTACCGCCGCCGCCGATCCTCCGCCTGGCGCAGCCGTCGGTGCGGCCAGTTGCTCAATGAACGGCTCGACCCCCGCGCGCAGCCCGCCCACTGCCATCTTGCCGCTCATCACGGCCGCCAGCCGGTTCTCCAGAATCAGCGACGAATCGAAGTTCTCCACTTGCAGAAACCACTCCGCTGCGTCTTCCAGTGCCTTCTTTGGAATCAACCCGACGATCTCGCTCGAAAGCGGCATCACGCCGTAGCGTGCCGCCTCGCGCTTCACAAATTCAAAGACGCGCGCGATCGGTGTCTGATCAGTGTCCGTCAGGTTCATCGAAACTTGCGCCAGTCCGCGCACCGGCACACCCATCCCCTTGACATAACGAAATCCACCGTTTGAAAAGCGCACCGCCTTGCCGATCTTCTTGGCGATATCCACGTCCGGCGTGTTCAAATAAACGTTGTAGGCAACAAGAAACTTTCGCGCGCCGACAATCGTTGCTCCTGCCGTCGGATGCAGCAGCGCCTCGCCGAAATCCGGCTTACGGTTTGGATTCGTCTTCACCTCTTCGCGAATCCCCTCGAATTGGCCCCGGCGAACGTTCTCCAGATTCTGGCGCTCCGGCCGCTGCGCCGCCGCCTCATACAGGTACACCGGAATCTTGTACCGCTTCCAAATCTCCTCGCCCGCGCGCCGCGCGATGGCAACGCAATCCTCCAGTGTCGCGCCTTCTATGGGAATGAACGGAATCACATCGGCTGCGCCGAGTCTTGGATGTGCACCCGTATGTTTGGTGAGATCGATCAGTTCGGCAGCCTTGCCGACGCCGCGGATGGCAGCTTCGGCGACCTTCGCCGGATCGCCAACCAGCGTGATCACGCAGCGGTTATGATCGGCATCCATCTCGCGATCAAGGAGATAAACGCCGTCCATCTTCATGGCTTCCATAATGGCGTCAACACGGACCTTGTCGCGCCCTTCTGAGAAGTTCGGGACACATTCGACGAGTGCGGGCATAAACATCAGGATAAAACAAGCAGG
>JASHXK010000379.1 GCA_030043575.1 Terriglobales bacterium | reverse complement strand
CATCCCTGCCGAGTTGAGCATGATCGTTAGCAAGTGCCTGGAGCGCGATCCTGCAGATCGCTTCTCCACCATAGAGGCGCTAGCGGATGAACTGGAGGTCTGGAGGGGGCAGAAGCCGCGGAGCGCGTCCTTAGTGATGGCGCGTCCGGCCGCCGCCAAAGCCACGCCTGTTGCCGCTAAGCGCATTCCAACTAAGTGGATCGCGGCCGGCGTTGCGGCGATTGTGTTGCTGGTAGCAGCCGTCGTAGGCGTTCGTTATGCAAAGCGCCCTGAAGGTTCGAGGGCTACGCAAGTGGTAATCCCTGCGCTGGCCATTGTTCCGTTCTACAACACTACCGGAAATGTCAGTTTGGATTGGATGGGCGGCAGCATCGCCGAAGCCTTAAGCTCGGACATTGGCCAGTCGCAGCACCTGCGGCTGGTTTCGCCTGATCGGCTGCAGCAGGTGTTACAGGATCTGCGCGTCTCCCCGCAGTCGCAGTTGGATCTTCCCACGCTGAAGAGGATCGCCGAATACACCAACGCTGAGACCGTCGTGTACGGCCAGTACGAGCGATTCGGCGATCACACGCAGATCACGGCAACCGTCCACGATTTGCATAACGATCGCGAACTCTCCACCAAGATTGAGGTCGCGAACGAAAACAGCTTACTGGCTTCAGTAGAGAAGCTGGCGAGTGATCTTCGCGAGAAGCTCGCGGTCAATTCTGAAACATTGAAGGAATTGCAGTCTCACTCACAGCATGTGCTGACGAAGTCGGTACCAGCGCTGCGAGCTTACGACGAAGGTTTGCAGTTGGCGGCCGCCGGAAAGAATACCCAGGCCGTATCGAAGTTGGAAGAAGCTACGACGCAGGACCCCAGCTTCGCGATGGCATTTTCGCGGCTGGCGCAAACCTATGCGGCGCTGGGATACGACGAGAAAGCTGCTGCGGCTTCGCGGCGCGCAATGGAACTGAGTGACAATCTCTCAACAGCCGACCGCTTCCGGGTGCAAGCCGTCCATTATTCAGTTCTGCACGACACGGCCAAAGCCATCGCTGCTTACCAGGAAATGGCGAAGGTGAATCCGGATGACACCGAGGTGCAATTTGCCCTGGCCAAGCTTTCGGAGGACGCGAACGACTATCCGGAAGCCAAGAAATATCTAGCCAAGGTGTTGGCTGCCGATCCCAATTATGTTGCCGCATTGCTGGCCCAGGGGCGTGTCGACATTCGCAGTGGCGATCCACAAGCTGCTCTCGATCCTCTCAACAAAGGCCTGAGCCTGGCGATCCAGTTCGACAACCTGGAACAGAAGGGCGAGATCCTGCAGGTGTTGGGTATTGCCTATCAGCACCTGAATAAGCCGGACGACGCGCTGCGCAATTTCCAGCAGGCGCTGGAGATTCGCCGGAAGATCGGTGACTCACGCGGCATTGCCTACAGTCTGGGGCAGATCGGGCAGGTGCAGGACTCCATGGGTAATCCCAAGGCCGCGCTTGCGAGTTACCAGGAGTCGGTGAAGGTCGCGCGGACGATTGATGACAAAAAGGGGCTAACGCTAAGCCTGATGTGGCTGGGCTCGTTTTATCTGGACCACGGACAATACGATGACGGCCTGAAATACACGAACGAAGCGCTGCAGATCGCCCGCGACACCGGCGACCAGGTTTCCCAGGCAACCCTGCTGAGCAACGTCGGCGACGCTCGCTTCAATCGCGGCGAGTATCAGGACGCCCTTACAGATTTCCAGCAGTGCTTTGACATCAGCAAAGCACTGAACGTGCCCAACGCTGATTGTCTGCACAACCTGGCCTACACCAACGTCAGGCTGGGCGAATATGACACAGCGTTGAATCAATATTTGAAAGCGATGGAGATGGCCCACGCCAGCGGTGATAAAGGCAACGTAGCCCTGCTGTCGAACGACATGGGCGCGTTGTTTGCTTTGCAAGGACGCTATGGGGCTGCTCTCAAGGCGCAGCAGGAGTCGGTCAATACTTACCAGCAGCTTGGAGACCGCTCGTACTTGATGCTGTCAGCGCTCTCGGAGTATGGGCACACCTTGTCGGCGGCCGGCCGCGAAGACGAAGGGCAAAAGAATCTCGATGAGGCTCTGAAGTTGGCAACGCAGGTGAAAAACGACGAGCTTACCGCCGAGGCCCTCAACGATCTCGGCGACAGCTTTTTCTGGGCCGGAAATTACGGCGCTGCGCAGCAACAATATGAGAAGGCGCTGCAGCTGGCAAAAAAAGCCAAGGTGCCGGAACAACAGCTTCTGGCGGCGCTGAACCTGGCCAAATTGCAGGCCGTGCCGGGACGGGCGCAGGCTGCGATTCCCCAGCTGGAGAAGCTTAAGAACGAGATGGACGCAAAGGGACTAAAAGCCGAGTCGGTGATCGCGTCCATTTATCTCGGGGAAGCGCTGCTCGCCGTCAATCGCGCCGATGCCGCGCGCGAGGAATTGGACAGCGCTGTGGGCCGCGCAGAGAAGCTGGGTTTGCGGGTTGAGCAGGCGCGGGCACAATACCTGCTGGGTGTGGCGTTGGCCCGCAGCGGCAAGCCGGACCAAGCCATACCGCACTACCGCGAAGCCGTCCGGCTTCTGGAGAGCGTCAGCAAGGAAGACGGCGCGGCGCGCGTGCTAGAGCGCTCGGACCTGAAGGACTTATATCGCAAGGCGGCTAACGGGTACCAATCCGGTACCTGAAGAATCGCCGGTGACGCGCCCCGAGGTCTCTTCAGAAGGATCAGTTCACACTACTTTTTCCTCGGCGTCGGCGAGATCGCAGGGCAGATGCCCGAGCCGGAGCCTTGCGGCTGCGTTTGTGCTGCCGGCGTTGCCGAAATCTTCTGCACGACCTGTGTCAAGTTATCGGTCAGCTCCTTCAAGGTGCCGCCACAGGTCGGCATTCCCGGGCCGGTGGGGCTGAGGGTTGCCACAAAGTCGGACATGCCTGGACCCTTCCCGGAAACAATCGGATCCATAAGGCCGTTGTTGAAGCCAGTCCAGATGCTGCACCAGTCGTTGGAGCCGATCGGGTCGGCTTTGAGAAAATCCGTTCTCAGATTTGCGGCCTGCCGGGTAGTGTAAAACTCGCTGCAAATAGCGATATCGTCCGCCGGCTCCGGAGGACAGGTTACGTTGGTGCCGTTTTGGTCCTGACAGGTGACGCTGTAGTCGACGCAGTTTCCACCGGTTTGCCCATAGACAATGCAGCTCTCGTTGGCGAAGTTCGTTCCCTGCAGCCGCTGGGTGTCGAACAGCTGCTGATTCACCGGCGAGGCCAGGACGGTCATGCTGAGGCCGTCGGTATTCTCGAAGTCCTTGGGATAAGTGACTGCGAAGACGTGCCCGCCAAAGACGAAGTCATCTTCGTCGCCTCCCGGCGGGATTACGTGCTGTATCTGTATCGGGCCGTGGGGTGTGAATTCCCAAGCGAGCACGTCGATAGCTGTTCCGCCGGTGGGACCCTCCGGAGGGCACATACTGCCGCAGGCGGCCGGCTGCGAAGCACCGAAGCCCACCAAGAGCTGGCCGGTAGCGGAGAGATCAAGGCCCAGGGGGTTGGCTGGAGTGTAGATGAGGTTGTATGGCACGCTGATGGTAGGTTGCGAACCTGGTACAGGAACGAACGAGCCGGGAATGAAAGTGGGGTCTAGATATATCAGCAACGTCCCCGGCTGCATGAGGTTCGCGGAAGGATCGTATTCGATCACAACCTGATGGACTGCGCCATCGTTGCAGCTGTTCGAGGTGCAGACAGGTCCGAGCCGCGAAATGTTGTTGGTAATCGCTCCCTCACTCAGAAGACAGCTGGTGACATCGTGGTTATTGCCTATGGTGTACATGCCGGGGAGATGTACCGGCGAGTTGAACAGGCTCAAGTTACCGCCGCAGGTTTGAATTGCGATGTGGTTGGAAGTCGGGTCCCACGGATCTTCGAAGATATCGAACTCGATTGCCAGGCTGTTGTTGATGCCGGAGTACCCCAAGCCGCCGTCTTCGGAACCAATCGAGTAAATGCCACTACCGCTTGCTCCCTGGGTGCTGTCCGTGGCAGTGGAGTTCTGGATGATGAACGCAAATCCGTCCCCGGGTATGCAGCAATTGATCGGCGTGTGCATCTGAAACGCAAAATAGGTGGTGAAGCCCTGGGCAACTCTCTGGGCGAGGGTGAAGTAAGCTGTCCTGTTTTCAGAGCCGGTTTTACCGTCGATCACACGGAGCACGGTGTGCGAGTTCCATTCCGCGAGGGTCGGGCCATTGAGCTGTAAGCGGCTGGCAAGAGGCGTGTTGAAGTCGGGAACGAATCGAATCTCCTGGCATGGCGCCGTAGCCATTAGTCCTAGCAGGAGAAAGGGGACCAGCGGAAAAAACCGGAGCGGCAGTCTGGATCGCATGTTCTCGCTTCTTTCCACGCTACGGTACGGGCGCACCGGGGACTATGCCTGCGTACGAAGAGTGCTTTCTCACGAATTATCTGGCGCGTTGTCCCAGCAGACTCGCGCGTCAGTTGGCCTGCATTTTGCTGTGGGTCGAGGCTGGAAGTCAAGGAAATCCCTGTGGAAGAACCTTCCGGGCGCGCCTTGCCTTGCGGTTGGAATCAATGCGGCCAACCTGGTCGCCACGCCAAATTGCATCCCCATCCCGGACTTTGGTGTACAATAGAGCTGCGTATGTTCGAACGGCTCGTCTAGCAGCCATCCCTCCTTTGTCTCGAGCGATTTCTGCCTGCAACCTTCCGATTCACCGACGCAACATCAACATTAAGGAAAATCAAGAAACAAATGGAACAAGGAACAGTAAAGTGGTTCAACGATGCCAAAGGCTTTGGCTTCATCTCACGCCAGAACGGCGAAGACGTCTTCGTGCACTTCTCGGCGATTCAGTCGAGCGGCTTTCGCACGTTGCAGGAAGGCCAGGCCGTCAGCTTCGACGTGAAACGTGGCGCCAAGGGTTGGCAGGCTGAGAACGTGCAAGTTCTGTAACTGAAGTAGCAGAGCGAGGGCGGCGGATGTCGCCCTCCGCTATTTCCGGCGATGAGAAGTCAGTTGAGTCTTCAGTCGTACACATCCCCATTTCTCGCCGCTCTGGACTGCCGAGAGCATCGGTGGCAAGCGGCCCTAACCCGAAAGTGAGGAAGCGATGAAGAATATCTATGTGGGGAACCTGAGTTTCAATGCGACTGAAGACCAGGTGCGCGGCATGTTCGAAGCGTATGGCCCAGTCGAGAGGGTTAGTATTGTGACGGACCGCGATACCGGGCAGTCGCGCGGCTTCGCGTTCGTCGAAATGCCGGATGACGATGCCGCCCAGAAAGCGATGGACGCGCTGAACGGCACCCCCATGGGCGGTCGCAATCTGACCGTAAACGAAGCGCGGCCTAAGACCGATCGTCCTCGCCATGACGGCGGGGGCGGACGCGGCGGTCGCGGCGGCCGTGGAGGTGGTGGCGGCTGGGGACGCTATTAGTTCGGCAGGCTGGAATTGAATCATGCCGGGGCGACTCGTGAGAGCTGCTCCGGCATTTGTGTTAGTGAGGAATCCAACCCACACAATCGCAACTCTGATACGCTGGTGCGGCATTCCTTGCTGCCACCAATGCCTGGCGACTCCGACATTGCCATCGAGTTTGACGGCGCCGGCTTTCGCTTGCCGGATGGGAAGACTCTGCTGTCCGATTTGAATCTCGCGGTGCAGCGTGGCGACACCCTGATGCTCGTAGGCCGCAGCGGATCGGGAAAAACAACTTCGCTCAAACTCATTAATCGTCTGCTCGCTGCTACGTCGGGCCAGGTTCGTGTCGACGGCAAATCCGTTGGTGAGTGGGACACGATCAAACTCCGCCGCGGCATCGGCTATGCTATCCAGGATGTCGGCCTCTTTCCTCACTACACGGTCTTCGAAAACGTGTCGCTTGTGCCGAAGCTCGAGCGCTGGGAATCGCGCCGAATCGACGCGCGTGTCGAAGAGGTCTTGGCGCTGGTAGGGCTACCGGTCGCTGAGTTCGCGACGCGTTATCCCGATGAGCTTTCCGGCGGGCAACGGCAGCGCGTCGGACTGGCGCGCGCCTTGGCAGCGGATCCGCCAATCCTTCTAATGGACGAACCTTTCGGCGCGCTCGATCCCATTACGCGAGCCGACCTTCGCACCGAATTCCAGCAACTCCAACGGAAGCTCGGCAAAACTGTGGTGTTCGTTACCCATGACGTGGGCGAGGCCTTGCAACTAGGCAGTCGCATCGGCTTGATGGAAGCAGGCAACCTGCGCGGTGTGTATCGGCCGGAGGAATTCCTCGCTACGACAGATGCGTCGGTTAAAGCGTATGTAGACGTGTTTCGCGCGGGGCAGCAGATGTTTCGGAATTAGCTCTTAGCCATTAGCTTTTAGCAAACGATTCTGTCGCGAGCTCTGGTGTGGTTGCTAAAAACTAAAAGCTGAAACTAAAAGCTAGAGCCCAAAGCGACATGAACTTCCTGTTCACTCACCCTCGCGAGGTGGCAACGCTGACGGCTGAACACCTGTGGCTGGTCGGGGTGTCGATGCTGCTGGCGATCGTCATCGGCGTGCCGCTGGGGATCCTCTTAACGCGGCGGCCAAGATGGAAGGCGTTTATTTTGGGCAGCACTAACGTCATCCAGACAATCCCCAGCCTCGCGCTTTTCGGGCTGCTGTTGCCGCTGCCCTGGCTGGGTGCGCGTGCTGATCGTCTGGCCATCGTGGCGCTGGCGCTCTATGCGCTGCTGCCGATCGTTCGCAATACCTACGTCGGTATCGCCGAGATCAGTCCGCCGGTGCGTGAGGCGGCGATTGCAATGGGGCTCACGTCGGGCCAGCTCCTAACGAAGGTCGAACTCCCACTTGCGCTCCCGGTTATGCTGGCGGGAATTCGCGTGGCGGCCGTGATCACGATCGGAGTCGCGACCATCGCCGCGGCGATTGGAGCGGGCGGGCTGGGCGAGTTCATATTCCGCGGGATTGCCATGGTTGATAACGGCGTGATTCTGGCCGGCGCGATTCCAGCGGCGTTGATGGCGCTGGTCGCGGATCTCCTGCTGAGCGGCGTCGAGAAACTGCTGGTCCGGCACCGGAGCTGATATGGACCGCCGCACATTTCTCTCCGGATTGGCGTTGGCCTGTTGCGCGGGCTGTGTGTCGCCCGAATCCGAACTGACCGTCGGCTCCAAGAACTTTACCGAACAGCTGATCCTGGGCGAAATCCTCAAGCAATATCTCGGCAGCGTTTGCCACATGCCCGTCGAAGGCCGCTTTTATCTCGCCGGAACCTACATCTGCCAACAGGCAATTCTCGCAGGACGCATCGATACCTACGTCGAGTACACAGGCACTGCGCTGGCGGCGATTCTGAAGGAGCATTATTCCGGTGATCCCGCCGCGGTTTATCAGCGCGTGAGGGATGAGTACAAGCGCCGCTTTGATCTCGACGTGATGCCGCCACTGGGGTTCAACAACAGCTTTGCAATGGTGATGCGAGGAGACCAAGCGCGAGGGCTGGGAGTGAAAGACCTCTCGCAGCTGGCGCCGTTTGCTCCAAAGATGCAGCTAGGCGTTGGTTACGAATTTCTAGAGCGACAGGACGGATACCAAGGCCTAGTCAAGACTTATGACCTGCATTTTGCCGATCAGCCGCGAGTCATGGATCTCGGCCTACTGTATCGCGCGCTGCAGAACAAGTCCGTGGATATCGTCGCTGGCAATAACACGGACGGCCTGATCGCCGCGCTTGGGCTGGTGGTGCTGGAAGATGACAAGCATTACTTTCCGCCCTATGACGCGGTGCCGATCGTGCGTCCGGCAATGTTTGAGAAATGTCTGCCGGAGCGGGCGGCGTTCGGTCGCCTGGCCGGTAGCATCAGCGCTGATGATATGCGCGCGATGAATTACGCAGTTGATGGAGAGAAGAAAGATGCGGGAGCAGTGGCAAGACAGTTTCTAGTGAAGCGCCAGCTCTTGCCACAGCAACCCGCGTAAGTCAGGTCGTTTGTGGAACCGGCGTCGCGATGCCTGTAATCCGATTCACTTCCGCCAGTTCTTCGGCGCTTAGCACCCAATCCCCGGATTTGGCGTTGGCTTCGATCTGCTCCGGTTTGGTCGCTCCCGCGATCACGCTGGCGACGGTCTGGTGCGACAGCAGCCAGCTGAATGCCAGCTCCAGCAGTGAGTGGCCGCGCTCTCTGGCGAACTTCTCAAGCTGCTCTACTTT
>JASHXK010000378.1 GCA_030043575.1 Terriglobales bacterium | reverse complement strand
CCAGGGAGAGCAGCTTGGGCTCTTGCGCCAGCCATTTGGCTTTTCCCGCTGGCCATTTCGCTTTGAGCGTCAGCGATGAACAGCCTGTCGCCCGAACGGAAAATAATCGCTGCAGGACCGAGGTCGCGCGCGGCCAGGCTTTTGATTTGAGCCGCAGTGTCGCCTTTTGCCTTTCCCGGTATGACTTGAAACGTCTGGCCATCAACGAAGATACTGTCGTTGTCGCGGATATTCAGGCCGCTTTGCTCACCTATCGCAATCGACGGAACCGTCAGGCCGCCCGCAATCAAAAGAATCGAAGGGATCGTTGACTTGTTCATAAAAGCCTCCTCGGAGAGGCAACTTGGCCCAATCATGACGCGGTTGGCCAGTATGCCTTGATGGAACCCACTCTATGGAACCCAAAAGATGGAACCCACACTAGGCATCACGGTTCCAGATTATCTTTTTCAAAATTGCCAAGTTTTGTCTTTTCAAGGCGCGTTCTCGTTAAACCTTTGAACGAGCAACTGTTCTATTTTGAACTGGTTTGGGGAGGTGCTCTCATTACGGGGAACTTTGCTCTCGAAGTCGAGCGCGGCGAAAACTGCGATCCCGCCGAACCCGTTGCTGCTTGAAGTCATCGAGGCTCGATTTGGATCGTGGCCGTCATTCCGGCGACGAGCTGAACGCCCTTTGGAACGGCGTCAATGCGGATATGTACGGGCACACGCTGCGCGAGGCGGATCCAGGTGAAGATCGGGTTGACGTTTGCCAGTCCTTCCTGGTTGGGTTGAGCGTTGGGGACGTTGATGCCGCGCGCGATGCTGTCGACATGGCCGCGAACGATCTGCCTGTAGCCCATCAGGCGGATCCGGGCGGGGTCGCCAACCTGGATCCTTGCGAGATTGGTTTCCTCAAAATATCCGTCGAGCCAGAATGAATCCGCGTCGATGACGGAGATGGCGTTTATCCCGACATTCACGTAGTCGCCAAGCTGAGCCAGCAAATTGGTCACATAGCCGTTGACGGGAGATACGATGCGCGTGCGCCCGAGGTTTACCTGCGCTTGGTTGCGCTGGGCGGTGGCTTGAGCGATAGCGGCTTCGGCGCTGCTGCGCTGCGCTTTGAGCGTGTCGATTTGGCGCTGCGCGAGGGTTAGGGCGGACTGCGCGGTCCGCAGTGCCGCTTGGTTCTGGAGAAGCGTCGCTTGCGTCTGCTGGGCCATCTGTACAGTCCCGGCCTCGCGTTCTGCCAAATCCTTATAGCGCTGCGCCTGCTCTTCCCCAAACGTCAATGTCGCCTGCGCTGCGTCGACTTGTGCCTGGTTTTCGCCGATTTGCGCTTGTTGGACTGTAAGCTGCGCATCGATGTTCTGCGCGTTGGCCTGGGCCTGTTGAATCGCCGCCTCGGCAAGCTGCACAGCAATGCGGTAGTTCGTCGGGTCGATCACCATCAACAGATCGCCTTTGTGAACAAACTGATTGTCAGCGACCGGCAGCTCGACGATCTGGCCGGCGACCTGCGGTGCCATCGTGACAACATACGCACGCACCGTGCCGTCGCGTGTCCACGGCGCGCCCACATAGGCCTTCCACATCAACCAGCAGAGCGGCAACGCGACGATGACTGTCGCCAGCGTGATTAGAACCGGAATAATCCGCTTGCGCGCGGGCGGCGCGCCTACCTTAGCTGGGTCGGGAGACAATGCGGCATCGTGGGCGGCCGGCTCAGCAGGGGTAGAGGCATGCCGATCCGTCAACTCCTTGTCGGCCCTCGATTTGACATCAGTATCAAGCATGGCGACCTCAGCTTGCGGCGATAAGGACGATCGACGAAAGCACGATCATGTAAACGGCCAATACGAACAGCGCCGGATGCCAGACGTAATCCAAGAGGCCGAAATGGCGCGCAACCCGGCGCAGCCCAATGGTGACAAACCAGGCGGCAACCAACATCACCGACATCGGCGCAACGTAGACGCCGAACAGATTGATCTCGATAAACTTCACGCAGGTGCTCCTGCATCGAAATAAGTGGGATATAGAGTAAGCACATCGGAAAGTGCAAGGATACCGGAGCGTGCCTGGAGCGGAAGGGGCATCACCGAATCCTGATCGGCAAGAACAGCGAGACGGCGGTCGATAAGTGCAAGCTGTGCGGTCGCGGCCGCGCTGTTGCCTCGCGCCAAGGCGGCAAGCGCCGCCGCCAGTTCCGCGCCCACGCCGAGACGAGGCGCGATGCGGCGCAAGCGGATGATCTCGATTCCCGTGAAAAGTGCCTCTACGAGTTGCGCGCGCTGCAGCGGTTGGGCGGCGTCCGGCAATGCCGCAAATCGGCTGAACATGAGCCCCTCCCAGTCGTCCGATGTTTGCGGCAATGGGCCTGTTGCGAGGCGGCGCAGGTCGCGCAACGCCAGGGCAAGGAGGCGCTGGGTGCGAAATGCGGGCGACAGCGGCGGCAGCAGGCGAAACGAGAGCACGGCGGCACCGCAGCCAGTCAAGAGCGCAAGCGCCGAATTGTAGAACTGTGCGGTATCGTAGCTCATCTGGTTCTCCGGCGCCAGGAACAACAGAAAAATAACGCCCATGGCGAATGACATCGCAGGCTGCCATTGCAGAGATATCAGAGCGCCGACCGGGACTAGGTAGAGACCGAGGATAATGCTGAAGGCCGCGAAGCTATCGACTCCCGGCAGCACGGCAAATTTGATGATTGCCGCGAAAACGCATGCGACTGCGACGCCGACTACGAAAGTCGTGCTGACCGCGTAAGCCTGATCGCCGAACGGAGCGAATAAAGTGACAACAAGCACGACCAGGATAATCGACGCGGCGCCACTCGGCCATGCAGTAACGATCCAGAACAGCGCGACGCCAGCGATCGC
>JASHXK010000377.1 GCA_030043575.1 Terriglobales bacterium | reverse complement strand
ATTCGCTCGACTTATCGGCGCGTTTTGCTGGAATTAGTTGCTCTCGAGGCATAGGAGGATCATATTCCAGGGGTGGAAGAGTCAACAGAGAGAACTTAAGACTGGAATTGGAGAACGTCAATAGCCTTTAGGTGACTCTCGTATTTGTCAGCAGGACGTCGGTCGTACTCCCCGCAGACCTTCTCATTGCACCACTTGCAAGCAAGTTTGTCACCAAGGAACTCATTGGCGGTAGGCTGGGAGGACACACTACCGTGCGCACGTCGAGAAATCTACAGAAAAACCGGCTCCGATTGGGCTCGGCTAGAACGGCCAGACTGATGGTACCTGCTCAGGTAAGCGAGACAGCCGCCTCAGTAATCACTTCAAAAGCGGCCAACGGTTATCACTCCAAAACCGGCCAACGGAGGGTGCCCGGAACGTAGATGTTCTACCGCGTCGTCCCCTGTTCAGGCAAGTCTAATGTGTAATCTTCTTGGGCAAGAGTTGTGCTAGTGAACGTCCGGGCGTAAGAGTTCAGACCCAGGGCTATGAGTACAATGGCCTGTTCACAACAGTTATCTGGCATGACGATGGGTATCTTGGTAGAGTGTTCGCGTTCAGCGAATTAGGGAAAAACATTGAACGCCGTTGACGATTCACAGAGTGCAAGAGTGTGGTGGGCGCAGCGTCGGCTACGCTACAACATTGGGCTGGTTGTGGCAGGATTGCTCGCGTTTGCCGCCTACGTCGCAGTGGTTGACCGAGGCATTTCCAAGGGTACGATGCCGGGCGCTGAAATCACACTGTTCACGACTGCGTTCCAAGGGTTTGGGTATTTGTTGATGATGGCGATAGCGAACCTTTGCTACAACTTGGGGCCGTGGTCGGAGTCAATCATTAGACCCACGGACATCGAAACTTATCGCCGCGTGGCGTATTGGCTGGGCTTTTGGTTTTCGGTACTGCTCCCGTTCGCCATTCCCGCGCTGGTCGCTTGGTCGTACATAATCCATCGCGGCACGACTCCAATGCCTGAGCCGTAACTTTCGTGAAATCGCCGATCCGGCCCGGCAGTTCAGCTTTTGAAAGTTTCCCTCCTATTGCGCCGTCGCATCGAGTTTTGTCCTCCAACTTCGCGGGCCACACTTGAGCACGTGTCCGTGATGCAGCAACCGGTCCAGCATCGCGCTGACTGCGGCTGCATCCCCCAGTAGCTTTCCCCAATCTTCGACAGGACGATTGGAAGTTAGCAAAGTGCTGGCACGCTCATATCGTCGCATGACGATCTCTAGTAGTTCTTCAGCGGCGATGAGCGGCAGCTTACGCATTCCCAAATCATCGACGATCAGCAGCGGCACCGTTTCCAAGAACTTCAAGCACTCTTTGCGTGTGCCATCGATTGAGGCTTCCGCCAGCTCATCAAGCAAGGTGTGGGTTTCGCGGTAGAGCACGCGGTAACCCTGCTGGATGGCAGCTTGGCCGATGGCCTGAGCCAAGTGACTTTTACCAGTGCCGGGTGGCCCCAGAAACAGAGCATCTTCATGACGGGCGATGAAGCCGCCGGTGGCCAGGTCGAAGACCAGGCTGCGATTCATCTTCTTGTTGAAGTTGAAGTCGAAGTTGTCGAGCGTCTTCTGTGAGTCACGAAACTGCGCCTGCTTGCGGCGGCGCTCCAACAGGCGCTCACTTCGTCTGGTCAACTCGTCGGAGACCAGACAGGAAAGCAGATCGATGGGGGCCATGGCTTCGGTTTGCGCTTGACGCAGGCGGGTTTCCAGCACCGCCGCCATGCCGCCCAGGCGCAACTGTTTGAGAGCACGATCGAGTTCGATAAGGTTCATTCTTCTACCTCCTTGGTTCGGTTGTTGATGAGATCGCGATACTGCACGAGTTCGCGAATCAGGGGATCCACTTGGCGCAAACTCAGCGGGGCTTGGGGACAGCGTTCCAGATAGCGGCGAACGAAGCGGTATTCCTGCACTCCCATGTCGAGCGCGGCGGCGCAGGCTTCATCGACCGCGGCTGCGCCGTACTTTTTGGCTAGGGAGAGGACGCCGAGGATGCGGCGCACGCCGACCTCTCCCTGCTGGCGATGAATGGCCTCGCAGAGTGTGCCGATGTGCGCGCCGGCGCGACCGGCGCGACACAGCAGTTGCGAAGTGCGCAACGGGGTGCGTTTGGAGTGGTCTTCGGGCTTAATGCGATACCAGCCGCGTTTCTGGCGCACATGTTCGCGCAGCAGTTGGCCGGTTTTGGGATCGAGCAAGCGGACGAACAACTCATCCCATTGCACTCGCACCACGCGCCCGATCCAACCCGGTGGCGCGCCGTAGTAAGCGGCTTCGACTTCGACGCAGCCGTCCAGATGTACGATGCGCTCGCCATACTGGTAATAGCGCAAGGGTTCGACCGGCAAGGGCAGCAGGAACAGTTTCTCTTCCGCAAACATGGCGCCGACCTGGCGTTTGGTGGTGCCGTGGATGCGGGTGTCGGCCCAGCGCTCTTCCCAACGATTCAAGTAGGCTTGGGCTTCTTCCAGACTCTCGAAGCGCAGACCTTTCAGCGGCGTTTTCTGGGCATGGCCGACACCCGCCTCGACTTTGCCCTTGCGATCTGGATCCTGGATGCGACAGGGCATGGCCACGGCGCCGTAGTGGGCGAGCACATCGCGATATAGCGGATTGAGCGCGGGATCGTAGATGTCAGGGACGAGCACGCCCTCGCGCAGATTGTCGAGAACCACGATGCGAGTCGCCCCGCCTAATCGACGGAAAGCTCGTTCATGCAGTTCGGCCCAGATGCGGGTGCTGGAGCGGAAGGTCAGCAGGCGAACGGCTTTCCGGCTGCAGCCCAGCGTCATCACGAACAGCCGGGTGCGCCGATACTTGTGGGTTTCGGGATCGCGCACCATCGGGCCAGTACCGTAATCGACTTGCGCTTCCTGGCCGGGAGCAGTGACGATCACCACGCGGGCTTCCGGCGTTTGCGCGCCACGCAACTTGCGCACGAAGCGCTGCACGCTCTGGTAGCTGCTGGCGAAGCTGTACTCATCCACCAGGTCTTGGTAGATCGCCACGGCATTGCGGCCTCGGCTGAGTCCCAGTTCGATGGCTTCGCGATACGGCTCGCAGGCGCTGGCGCTGGGACTACGCTGCGGAGATGCCACTGGCGCCGAGGAAACAGCGCCCACTTCGTCTGGTTGGAGGGGTTTGAGATCGGTGATCACCTCCGAGTCGGTCATCACCTCGTTGGCCGGTTTTGAAGTTGGTTTTGCTTTTCCCTTAGCAGAAAGGTTTTCGGGGTTGGTTTTGGGGTTGCCGTTGAGGTCGAAGATCGCCGCGATGGCCGGTTTTTCCGCGCCAGAGTCGGTAATCACCTGGTTGGCCGGTTTTGCCGCCCGCCGCCCCCAGCCTCCCGGTGGACGCACCCCAATCCCAGCCGCTTTCAAGTACTGACTAGCGGTTTCACGACGGATGCGCGTAGCCTGCTGGATCTTCCGCAGCGGCCAGCCAAGCCGTCCCAGAGCTAAAACTTGCTGTTTCTTCTCTTCGTTCAAGACATTGGCCATGCCCTCGGAGGCTACAAGCCTCTGCGGGCGTCAATGTCCCGGACGCTATTCTCGTTGGCCGGTTTTCAGGCGATTACTATTGGCCGCTTTTGGGTGATCGCTGAGG
>JASHXK010000376.1 GCA_030043575.1 Terriglobales bacterium | reverse complement strand
CCCCAAAACTTTTTCGGCCAGTGACATTGTTCGCAGGTTTGCGGCGCGGGACGCAGGTTTTGTACCGGCGTCGGGATCGGGCGCGGATAGGTGCCCATCGCAGTGTAATAAACCTGCCGCGCACCGGAGAGCTTCGACTTCACATACCAGCTCGCACCGGAGCCGACATGGCAGTCAACACACGCCACGCGCGCGTGGGGCGATGCGGAATAGGCGGTGAATTCCGGATGCATCACCGTGTGGCACAGCTGACCGCAGAACTGCACCGAGTCGGTGAACTCATAGGCCTTGTAGCTTCCAACCGCGCTCATCAGGGAGAAGATCACGACGAAAGAAAGTACAAAGGCGACAGTGCTGCGCTGCGCGGGGTTGTTCAGGTCGAGCTTGGCGTAGTGGACGGGTACACCGACGGCACGCAATCGCCGGCGCCGCTCCATCACCATTCCAATTGGGATTAAGATCAGACCAAAGATCAGTATGGCCGGCGCCACCATGTAGGCGAGAATTCCGACGTATGGCGAAGGCTGGCTGGACAGAATATCGATCAGCACCAGCAGAACAACGTTGGCGAAGGCGACAGCTGCCAGCGCCAAGCCGATCAAGCTGATAGGGTTTCGAATGAGATGTCTTGAAACCGGCGGATGTTCGGGCAGAGGATCCACCTTCGTGTCCTCAGTCATGTATCTGATTTTCCCTTCTTCGCCTCACCCCAGTGCAGAGCCGCACCCAGTGTTGCCGAAATTACCACAGTAAAGCGGTATTGCAACCAAAATTCAAATTTCTTGTGCCGCCCGCGTGAATCCGGACGAGATCGCTGACATTTCGCCCAGACCCACTATTTGCGGCTACCGGTCGTCTCCGGCTGCTCTTCTTCAACAGCGGCTGCAGGTTCCTTTTCACCTTCGGAGCCTGCACCTTTCTCGACTGCTAACAGATCCAGCGGATGCTCATGCTGGTATTGTTCGATCGACATCTTGCCGTCGAACCACGACCAGTTCATTGGATACGCGTCGGGATCGAACATGACGCCATACAGGTGCCAGACGATGATCGCCAGTGTCGCCAGCACAGCTTCGTAGAAGTGAATCGTGATGGCGACATCGATCCACCATCCCGGTACGTGTTCTCCAACGGCCACCTTGAACCACGCCATCAATCCGGTGCTGGCCATGACGAACATGCCCCACACCAGCGCCCAGTACTCCATCTTCTCGGCGTAGGTGAAGCGGCCAAACATCGGACGCTGATCGCTGTAACCCAGGTAGTAGCGGAATGCGTCACGCGCGTCGGTGACATCCTTCCACTGCGGCAGCATGTCTTTGATCAGGCGGCGGCCGTCTTCCGTCTTGATGATGTACCAGATGTGAATCAGGCTGACAGCGATCAGCACCACACCCGCGATGCGATGGATATAGCTGCGCACCAGTTCATTGACGAAAATCATGGCTAGCCAGGACGATGGGTAGCGCAGAGCGAAGCCGGTCAAGACCAGGGTAAAGAAGCTGACCAGCAAGGTCAGGTGCTGTATGCGCTGCGCCAGTGTCATGCGGAAGAGAACTCGCGGCTGCCCGATGCGGTGCAGGATCAGCTTTTTGCGGAAGACGATCAGGTTGTGTAGCACCATGCCGCCAATCACGCCGACGATCATCCAGATGTAGAAGCGGCTGATTAGTGTGATGATCTTGCTGCCGAAGTCGGCCTTGGCGGTGCCGTCTAAGTGCACCTTGCTGGTGATGAACTTGTCGTTCGCGCCGGGATGGCACTGGCCGCAGGTTTTCGCCAAGTTGGCATGGTTGATGGTGGAGTGCGGATCGCTCGAAGGCAGGATGTTATGCACCCCGTGGCAGCTGGCGCAATTGGCGACGGTGTTCGATCCAACCTTCTGCGCCATGCCGTGATAGCTGGCCAGATACGAATCAACGCGCCCGCCCGGCACGCCGAACTCCTTCGTTAGCTGCACACTGGCGTGGCATTGTCCGCAGGTGTTCTTCACATTCGCGGCAGCGACTGAAGAGTTGGCGTCTTGCGGCGCCTTAATGGTGTGAATCCCGTGACAATCGGTGCAAACTGGCGCCTGCCAGTTGCCGCGGGCGATGGCCTGCCCGTGAATGCTCTGCACGTATTGCTGCTTGATATTGTCGTGACACTTGGCGCAGGTCACAGGAACGTTAAATTTGTTGATCGGCGACTTGGGATCGCCGGCGCTCAGAATGTCGTGCTCGCCGTGACAATCGGTGCAGACCGCCGCTTTCTCCGAGCCGGCCGCCACTGCCTTGCCATGCACGCTTTCCTGGTACGAAGTAAAAGGCGCTGCACTCACGCCACTTGAGGCCATGACGAACTTTTGTCCATGGCAGGCCCCGCAGGTCTGCGGAATATTGGTGCGCGCAACTTTTGATTTGGGATCGGTAGGCGGCAGAATCTCGTGTACGCTGCCGTGGCAGTCCTGGCACTTGGCCACATTGGTGTTTCCCGCCGCGGCGGCCTTGGCATGGACGCCGTGATCGTAGGCAGTTTGCTGATCGGCGTGGCAGGTCGCGCATACCGGCTTTGCCGGAGCTGGGTCGTGGGGAAAGGCCTTTATGTCCGAGTGGCAGTCGGTGCAGCCAAACATGCTATGGACAGAGCCTTTGAATTTTGCGTCATCGACGTGAAGGCTGATCTGCTTGCCGTTTTCCTCTTTGATGAGGGTCGCATCGCTATGGCAGGCGAGGCATTCGTCGTTGCCCATCTTGGCGGAAGCTTTGGCCGGCGAAGAGTGCTTTTTCGGAGCGGACGGGGAAGATTGGGCAGGGGCCGCTAATGAAAAAAGTAAAGCGGCAAGAAGAACCAGACCACAGCGTTTCACAGAACCCCTCGCTTTCCTTGGGCGCCTACAGACAGCGGGTAACAGATAACCATCGCCGAGACATGTACCAAGGGGCAGTGAGTGAACTCACCTCAGGACGTGATGTAAGTCACATGGCAATTGGTTCTCACCGCACTGCGTGAGCAAGATCACCATGGTTCAGGCAGAAAAGTGCGGTTCAGGACAAGCAGTGTTCATGCGGGTGCGATTCCTCGACAAGCCGGCGATGACACAGATGGCTGTTCACCGCTAAGGTCAGAACTCCGCCGCAAACAGAGCTAATACGTGACGCTGACGGTGCAGTCCTTACCGGAAACTTGAAGGGTCTCGGGACCAGCGAAAGTACCCATTGTAAACATCCAGGTTCCGTCGGCTGCCGAGGTAGTACTCGACACGTACCCCCACTTACTGAAGTTCCTTTTGACGGTTAGCACTTCGCCTGGCGCGAATCCGCTGCCGCGCACAGTCACATTTTGAGCGAATCGCGATTGGCGAGCCGCCGACAGTTTGCAACCCTTGTCTTCGGCTTCGACGGGAGGCGGTATCAGTTGCTTGAGCGCCTCTCTAAAATCGGACGGCATATCCGTCAGCGCAGCAAGAGTCGAAATACACTGCTCGCGAATCGATGGTTCCTTGGCCGGAGCCGCAGCCAGCAGCTCGCGGGCGTAACGTATCTCCTCTTCCTTTACGACGGAACGCCATTGACCCTGCGTCTCGACGACATACCAGTCCGGATGCGCGCGATACACCGCTAGCGTTGCCATGGTTCGGAGATCGTAACCATCAATGCTCTCGTTTGGCGCCGTGATCTTAGCTTCCAGTACGGACAAGACTGCACCGCGGTCTTTTGCGTCCAGTAGCGCAGGTTCAAATGCGAAGCGGCAGACATCGTTCGGGCTATAGCGGCGTGCCATCTCCAGTTCGGCCGCCGGCGTGCCCAGGTACCGCAGGGCATCGCAGTCTGTCGAACTGATGTGAGTCAATTGCAGTGCTTCCCATGCCGGGTCGCGAGGGAGGAGTGTCAGGCGCGCGACGTTCGAAGAGATGCTCTGTCCAAGGATTTCACCGCTCCATCTCAGCTCGTAGGTCCCAGGGGTGTCGAGCATGTATTGGCGATTGAGCGTAAGGGTTTTGACCCAGGGTTTCTCAGCCAGGTCTATCTGGGCTGTATGGAATACCGGCCCGCTCAAGTTGCAGGAAAGATCTCTGTTCTTGTCCCGTAGAGTGAGCAGACTTGGCGGATTCGTTATCGGGTACCAGTCCGGTGTGTCGCAGAGTTCGGGGAGCATCATCCGCTGCTTGGAGTGGTCGGTGGCGCTGACGATCAGGCTGAAGGGTACGAGTTCGCCGATGCGGTACTCGGTGCGGCTTCCGTCCCCAATGCGTAGTTCAACGCGCAAACCCTTTGGAGGCGGCTCCGGGCCTCGTGATTGGGCATTCACCTGCGCCCCAGACAGCGCCACCAGCGTTAGAGCAACGAGGCTCGTAGCGAAACGGCAGCCGAGCGTTCGACCAACGCGGTGTTTCTTTCTCATTGGAAGCGGTCCAACACTGATATCTTATCGCCTGTCGTTCCATTCGAACGCGCGAGTTGCCCACACCGGGAGAAGAGGTGGAAATCGAATAGACTCACACCACCAGCGCGCGCGGCCGGAAGGTGATATGAGGATGGCGCGTGCGGACCATGGCGATGGTGCGGACTCGCTCATAAGCGCCGTGGAGGTCCTGGCTGAGCATGCGCACCACTTCCATGCAGATAGATTGGTTGTCGCGCAGAAACTTCAACAGTTCTTTTCTGCGAACGAAGACCACCTGCGAGTTATCGAGCAGCTCGGCGGTAACTTCATAGGGGGTGTTGGAGAGAGTAGCTCCCAGTCCCAGCACTTCGCCCGGTCCGGCGATGCGCAAGACCAGCCGTTTTCCGCTGTCAGAGCAGATCGACAGCTTGGCCCGGCCGTCGCACAGGATAAAAATGCCACGGACGGGACGGCCCTCGGCGAACAGCACCGCACCGCGGGGGTAGGAAGCGCGAGACTTAATCTCGTCGAACGCCTTCAGCGACTCTGGGGGCATGTCGCAAAAAAGGCGATCCGGACGGAAATCGCAGGTCAAGCAACTCGACTGAATCGTGCTCTCCATACTGCAGGTAATACTGCTCTCCCCATTGTGTACGCAGTGATTACAGTCACCCGTTTCCGTGACCTTATTCACAATCGAGCACAAGAATTTACCGCGCTGGCTGATCCGAGGTTGGTATCAGCTATGTTTCCAACCGGTTGAAGGTCGCAACCTGAGACAGTTTGCAGAGCAGCCCAAATAGGTACACTTCCGCATTCCATACCGATGTTGGTTGTCCGCCGCGCCCTACTGTGTGACGGCCATCGCCTTCAACGCTGCCTTGTTGCGAATCAGCAGCGTCGAGCCCTTGGCCTGCACGATCTGGCGCTTCTTGAGATCGGCGAAGAGACGAGTCACGGTTTCGCGCGAGGTCCCGATCATCTGCGCGATCTCTTCGTGCGTGAGCGCCAGCTTGACTCGCGGCTCAATTTTGGCCGCTTCGCCGTTGCGCAGGCTCCACTCGAGCAGGAGCTTTGCCAGCTTCTCGCCGGCCGAATGCGAGAGACCTAACGCGCGGATCTCGCGGCAGGCCGAGTTGTACTTGTCGCTAAGCTGCTCGGCTACCCGCAGGCAGGCTTCGCTGTGCTCCTTCAGGAAGCGCAGGAAATCTTCGCGCTTCACGAAGTTCACCTGACAAGGGTCAACCGTCTCGGCGGTTAGCTCGTACGCTTTGCCGCTTACCGTAGCGCTCAGACCCAGCACTTCACCCGGCTCGGCGATTTTCAGAATCAGTGTCTTGCCGTCGGTCGAGCAGATCGAGAGCTTGACGCGTCCCTTGCACAGGACGAAAATGCCGCGCGGCATCTGGCCTTCGACAAACAGCACTGCGCCCTTGGGATAGGCGGTGGCGTACTTGATGGTTTCGAATCCTTGCAAGGCGGCTGGTGGAAGATCGCAAAAGATGTGCTCGGCTCGCATCTTGCACGCCAGGCAGCTTTCGATAATGTCCAATCCATATGGTGTAAGCACGATGACCCCCTGACTTCACATCGTATCCCCGCTGCTTGCGGTCGAAGCGTGTGCGAGCCGCTCCGAGGGGCCAAGAACAACGGTGTCGCGCTACCTTCTGAGTCGCGCACACTGCCGAGTGGCGGCCGTCACCCTACGCGGTGATCGGACCCAATCCCGTACATGATTGCAAGCGTGTGACTTGTACGCAAGGAGTTCCACTTTCGGCATTCCAGGCTCTGCTCCGAATACACTCTAGCGGAACACTAGGGGCGAACAAGCAACAAGTACGTACGTCACAATGGATTGTGATTTATGAGATGCTGGAAGCACCGAAACCACCGACTGTTGCCGCCAGGGTGAGGCGGGGGATCAGCTACCATACAAAAGCCCTGGGCCGGTGCGGCAGAGCTGAGCTAAGTGTCCATGGAATCGAGAGCTGACCTGATGACGGTCGAACCACCTCTGGCCGCAGGGGCGGCGGGCAGCTTGCCTTCGCGCCAGCGTGACCCAATGGCCTTCGGGACCGCCCTGGTTTATGCCGCCCTGGTGGCCGTCTTGCTGGAACGCATCACCGCGGTGGCCAGTGAGCTTCAGTTGTGGGGCGACGGCTCCTGGTTTCTGATCAAAGTTGCCTCGGCGCGCAGTTACTACTTCTGGATTGGCGATTGGAAGAAGGAGCTGTTTCGCTCCCGTCTTTTCACTATCCTTGTCGAGCAGACCCCCCTGGTTCTGGCGACTCACCTGCGCGTCCATTCGCTGCACACGTTATCGCTCGTCATTGGGATCACCTTCTACAGCCACGCCCTGTTGAGCCTGTATTTGTGCTACCGCTATGTCCCTAAGCGCTGGTACATGTTGTTCCCGCTGCTCAGCTTTTTTGCGGGTACGATGAATGTGGAGGCGTATCTCGCCACCGATAGTCATCTTATCGTGTCAATCTACTGGCCGCTGCTTTTCCTATTGCTATTCCGCGACCAACTGAAGGGCGGAACCAGGTTGCTGCTCATCGCCCTCTCGATTCCTACCATCCTGAGCTACGAGTCGATGATGTTCTTCGGCTTGATTCTGGCAGGGGTTTGTGCGTGGCGCTGGAAGCGGTTTGCGGAACAGCGGGTGCTGATGACAGGGCTGGCGGCTTGGTATATCGCCGGGGCGATTCTCGCCATGGCGGCGGTGATTTGGCCGTTCGATCCGACGAACCGGGAAGGATTGTTGCATGCTTTCTCTTATCTGTTGCATTCCAGCCATCTGGCGGCGCAGGTTTCG
>JASHXK010000375.1 GCA_030043575.1 Terriglobales bacterium | reverse complement strand
GAGAGTCGCGGCGCAGCCCGTCTGCCGTCTTATACGATTGTGATTGTCGGACAGTTTCAGGCGCGAATGTAGTGTGGATTGTCAGTGACGGCGGATGACAATTGTCATGGCCAAATAATCGGCGAGGACTACTTCTTCGACCACTGCCCCAGGCTGCTGTTGTCCCACTTGCGTCCCAAACTGCTGGTGTCCCACTTGTCCTCCCAGTTGTGGACGAACTTCGGTTCGTGGTGCGAGACGAACGACATGATGTCCGGCCAGAACTCGTTCAGAACTCGCGCCTGTGCCACCGATCCCAGACCCGCCAGTGCATTTTCCATCGTTCCGGACACGGTTTCTCTACGATAAGGGATGTAAGCATTCGAGACCGCAGCCTGAATGAACTGGCTGAGGATGAGCGAGGTATTGATCACGTTGCGGCCATCGTCGCTACGGCCAATGAATACCCGGCTGGCGGCATAGGCGAGGCGCTGCGAAACTTCTGTCTGCGTCGCACGAAAGTAGCGCGGATCCTGATGCAGCAGCGCAGGCAAGGCGAAGGTGCTGAAGAACGATGCGCTCTCCGCGCCTGCGGTGGCCGCGGCCAATCGCTTGCCGTAGCCGCCCATGCCTCCACCAAAGCTGGGATAAGCACCCGTAACCTGCGCAGTAATGGAATCCATGATTGCGCCGCTGATGGTGTCGAACGAATAGCCGCGATGCACAAATAGGTCGAACTTCTGCTGCCTGGTGAGCGGAACATACGGAGGCGCATCGGGCAATGGTTGGCCGGGGACAAAGTTATGGGCCATCTTCACCAGGTTGTCATGGCTGAAGGCGCCTTTGATCGCAGCCGAGGTGAACTGCAGATGATCGAAGGCGTATGTCTTCGGCATCGCCAGCACCGGCGCACTCGCTTGCGTGCAGACTGCAGCAGGAGCTTCCGTCAGCGTGGCTTTGTAAAGCGACTGACCGACTGGCAACCCAAGAGAGGCGACGGCCACGTCGGCGTCGGTCGTAACCGGCACCTTCACTGTCGACGCGGGACTAGCAGCGGCCCTGGGATATGCCGGTGGAAGCGCAAACGCACTCCCCCGGCTAGCGATGACCTGTGCTTGTTGCGCGGCCAGCGGCGAAACCCACAACACCAACAGGCAAAAAACCGCGCGGAGATTCATTTCCCACCCAGGGCAAAACTTCGGTAGCGTGCATTATCTATGAAGTTGCAGCGTTGGAAAAGGGTGTTTCTTGACTTAAGAGATTAATATTCTGTCCTTGGCAACCCGCCATTTCTCGGCAAGCGCAGGTCGAACGCCGCCCGATTCCCACTTCAGGCCCCGATCACTAAACCTCGGCTTTTCCACTTCGCCGCCGCTAGGCGAAGCTGGCCGCTCCAGATATGATGTCGAGATGGCACAACGACCGAGGTTTGTACTGGCAGTCCTGCCTATCCTGCCTATCCTGCTTGTCACCCTTCTGTTCGGTTGCAAGCCACGGCCCAAGTCTTCGACAGTGGTAGTACACCTTCTGCGCGATCTTCGCTCCATTTACGGGAGCGAACTTGACCGCAGGATTCTGGATTTTCAGGGGAGCAATCCCCGCCTGGCGTCCGGCGCTCCCATCACGATTCAAAGCGAAACCGGCGACTACAAAGACATGCTGTCGAGGCAGACGGCTAATACCGAGAGCATCGATCTCATCATTCTCAATTCCTCCGACGACGCCCAGGCTAGCGTCGCTCTGCAAGCCGCGCTACCGCAGGCCACCAACGTTTGCGCAGGATTGAAAGCCTGCCCGACAGCCGTGCCGGCCATCATTCCACAACAGATATCCGGCAACGAGCGCGAAGCAGCGCAGAAATTTGTCGATTTCCTGCAGAAGACGCCGTCGTAGGAAGCAACATTTTCCAGCGGATTGGGTTTTTGTACTGAGACAAGAAGCGGCTAAGGAATCCTCACTCCCGCTCATACCGCATCGGATATTTGGGATCGCGCTTCATGATCAACGCCGTCCCGTCGATCGCCAGCCGTTCGTCGTTGAAGAGCACTTGGGTGATGGCGTCGCCGTTGATCTCGAAATAGTAGTCTTTCTTCCCCGGATCGAGCTTGAACGGTCCGGCCTTCACGTCGTAGACCTCCACCTCCAGCACAACCGCCTTCGCCTTGGGATCGTCGGGAAGGACCGCGGCGCCGTCGGAGTCGGTCTCCACGTCCTGCGGTTCACCGCCTGTCAGCAGATGGGCGTCGATATGCTCCACGCCCTTGCCATTCTTACCGAGAACGAACACGCAGATCTGTCCAGGCTTGCCGGCCTCGCTGCGTAGAAGCCGAAACGGTTCTTCCTGCTTGCCCGTGCTGTGCAGGACAACGGCATCGCCATCACGCTGCCACGTACCCTTCGCCCAGTAGTCAGCGGCTCCGTACTCCAGTTCCCACTCGAAGTTGCCGTCGGGCTTGAGCACCATTTCCGAACCAACCTCCATGACACCATGCAAATAGTAGTGACCAGCCATATCCTGGGCGCCTGCGGTGACAGCAATGAGGGCCAGCAATACGACAGCTGCAATTTTCATGATGTTTCTCGCTTTCGGAAACAGTTGGCGGAACCTTTCCTCGCTGCCGTCGCTGTTGCTTTCTTCGTCGCCGCTCCCGTCATCGGCAGCGCTTTCATCTCCGCCGCGCGCCACAAATACCAGCTGGCGACGCTGCGATACGGACGCCAGCGCTCGCCATATGCCATCAACTCTTTCGGCTTGGGAAGCTCCTCCAGCTTGCGCATTCGCGCGAAGCCTTTGCGGACGCCGTAGTCATCGACGGGCAGCACGTCCTGGCGGCCCAGCCGGAAGATCAACAGCATCTCGACCGTCCAGCGGCCAATCCCACGCACCGTGTCGAGGCGCTCGACCAGCTCTTCATCGCTCATGCGATGAGCCTGCTGTACCGTGGGTACGGTGCCGTCGAGGGTCTTAGCCGCCAGATCGCGAATTGCCAGCATC
>JASHXK010000374.1 GCA_030043575.1 Terriglobales bacterium | reverse complement strand
AGATGAATTGTGCCTTCGTGCTTATCGAGAATCCCACGGCTGACCCAAAGTCCCAAGCCGGTACCCTTCTCGCCCTTGGTTGTGTAGAAGGGGGCAAACAGATTTCTGCGTATGCCGAGGGGGATTCCTAGGCCATTATCCAGCACCGTGACCCGAACGCCTCTACGTGTGGGATCGGAGGCCAGACTGGAAATGCGAGTGTGCAGTACGAGCCTCCCCCCGCCTGGCATGGCCTCAACCGCATTCCCCACCAGGTTGGAGAAGACCTGCCGCAACTCGCCGGGGAAGCCTCGCACCGTGTGATCGCACTCAAAGCGCCGCTCCACGACAATGTGGTTTTGTTTGATCTGCGGGGCAAAGAGCGCCAGCACGCTCTCTAACACCTCGGTCAAGTTCACCGCAATCGGACTCCTCGCCTCACGATGGAAGGTCAGTAATTGACTGGTGATTTGCGCGATGCGAGAGAGCTCATCACTGGCCATCGCGAGATAGTGAGCGGAGGTGGAATTGGTTGGTTGCTCATGCTGGAGTAAGTAGACCAGATTGGTCACCGTGTCGAGAGGATTGCGAATCTCATGTGCGATGGTTGCCGACAGTCTTCCTGCCAAGGTCAGGCGCTCGCTGGTGCGCAGAGTCTGCTCCGTCTGGCGACGCTGCGTGACGTCACGAAAGACAACCACCACACCTACCACTTCCTTTCCTTCCCGGCCGTCGTTGAAGATTGGTGCCCCGGTCAGTTCAATCGGATATTCTTTGCCATCCCGACTGGACAGGACCAGGCTGTTGGAAAAGCCGACAACCTTCTGAGCCCGGCGCACCGCCTCAATCGGATCATCTACCTGCGAGTCGGTCCGTTCATCGGTCAGGCGGACGACTTCGCCGAAGGGACGCCCCTCGGCGTTCGATCCATCCCAGCCAGTCAGCTGCTGTGCCGCGGGATTGATGAAGGAGAGATTACCCGCCTGATCGGTGGAAACCACAGCCTCGCCAAGGCTTTTCAGCGTAATCTGCAGCCGCTCGCGGCCTTCCCTCAACAGCTGCAGTTGCTGTGCCTCTGCCTGCAAGTGCTTTTCGTACGTTGAAGACAGGGCCATCAGTTCCCGCCGGGTCAGGGTGAACAGCAACGCTGCCACCAGCAGAGAAAGACCCACGGCGGAACCGATTACTGCTGCATTCAACACCTTCGCCCGGCGCGAGCGCTGGGCGCGCAGGGCCTCTTCGGCGCCTACGAACTCGCGCTGCCTCTGTCGTGTCTGATCCAGCAATTGCTGACCCTCCAGTAATTCCTCTGCCGAAGCGGGATTATCGTGGCCGCGCAGAATTTGCCGATTGGCCCATTCTACCCAGCGTAGGTCGACATCCCGAGCTGCCCTGAGCCGCGCCTGCTGCGCGGGATTATCGGCAGTGAGTCGCTGAAGGGAATCAAGTTGATCGGGCACCTTGGACTTGGCATCGTTGTAGGAATCCAGGAAAAGCTGATCGCCGGTGAGAGAGTACCCGCGCAGACCGGTCTCCAGTTCAACGATCTGTCGCTGCAACTGGCGTGCGGTAGAAATGACCTGGTCGGAATGATCGACCCAGCGCAAAGAAGTGTAGAGGAGCAAGCTCTCCCCGGCCAGGATGGTGGTCAGCAGCATTAGCAAGAGCACGGGCAAAGCAACCGTACGACGCAGTAGTTTCTGGAAGCTGCGTTGATCCATGGCGATGGCTTCCCGGCCCTTGTCAGACCTTCGATGTATATAGCAGTCGGCTGCTCACTGCAACTCCGCTTTTCCGAACATGTTCAATTTAAGTCGTAGCCGTTCTGTATCGGAGTAACCGGGCCGCTGCCGATGTAGAATTTCCGAGAGTAGGAATTTCTCGTTGAGTCCTCTTTCACGCATCCTGCGTTGGCTGACTGGAGTCGCGGCGGTGGTAACGCTGTTCCTGAGCACTGCCGCGGGAGCTCAGGGGCCGACTCAACTCAAACCTGGCTTCAATCTCTTCACCAAGCAGCAGGACATTCAACTCGGCCAGGAAGCTGCCGCCGAGATTCGCAAGAAAGTTGTCATCGTTAAAGATCCGCTGCTCAACGCCTACGTGAACATGGTTGGCAAACGGCTCGCTGCCTCGCGGGAGGCAAAAGACAGCGGATTCACTTTCAGCTTCGAGGTAGTTGCGGATCCGACGATCAACGCGTTTGCTTTGCCGGGAGGCCCCATGTTCATCAACACCGGTTTGCTGAAGGCCGTCGATAACGAGGCGCAGCTTGCCGGCGTGATGGGTCACGAGATGTCACATGTAATCCTGCGGCACGGTACCAATCAGGCAAGCAAGGCCGACCTGATCCAGATTCCGCTGGCGCTAGCCGGACAGCTGACCGACAGCGACACCCTGATGGGACAACTCTCCCAACTCGGCATCGGGCTCGGCGCCGAAAGTGTCTTGCTAAAGTTCTCTCGTGCTGACGAAAGTCAGGCCGACATCATGGGCTCACATCTGATGGCCGAAGCCGGTTACGATCCCGATGAGCTGGCCAGGTTTTTTGAGAAAATCAAATCGCAGGACACTGCCGACGCCATCGCTTTTCTCTCCGACCATCCTAATCCTGGCGACCGGTCGCGGGCGATTAAGGTGGAGGCGTTGCGATTACCGGTTCAGGATTATGGCTACCAGACCGGGGAGTTCAGGAATATGAAGAAGGCCCTCGCTGCTGTTCACCAGCCTCCGCCCAAGGCCCATCAGGAGTAACCCGCTATTCGTCGCCGGTTTTCGATTCGCGCAAGACGATATACTTTCAGTGTACTTCCATCATGAGATATTACTTTGAGGGGTCGTTTCGGCCCGCGCTATTCGCTGTTCTGATCCTCCTGCTGAGCAATAGCCAAGTCAGCCCCGCTCAGGATGCGCCACAGCCCCAGCCCGCGCCCGGTGTCCAACAAAAACCCGCGGTGCTTCCGGCAGGCCCGGCGTCACCGCCTGCTTCCGCGCAGACAGCTCCAGCGCAAACGGCTGCTGGACAAACCGCACCCGCAAAATCCGAGCACGTCATTCCTGTCGACGCTGAGCGCCACTTCCATCAGGGAATTGCCTTCGAGCGCGAGGGAAATGCCGAGAATGCCATTGCCGAGTACCAGGCTGCAATCAAGATTTATCCCGATTACTTTGAGGCGCACTACAACCTGGGTCGGCTTTACCTCGATCACCAGGGCTATGCTGAAGCGATTGCGGAATTGAAAGAGGCGGTGCGGATCAAACCCGACGACGCTAACGCGCACAACAATCTCGGGCTGGCGTTGAAGCATAATCGCGATCTCAGCGGTGCGCTAGTGGAGTATCAAAAAGCGGTTATGCTCAATCCCAAGATGGCGAGCGCACAGAACAATCTGGCCAACGTGCTGTACATGCGTCGCGACTTCAACGGTGCGATCCAGCACTACAAAGCAGCTCTGGCTCTGCAACCGAACAGTGCCGAGACCCATATGAATCTGGGCAGCGTCCTCGACGATGCCGGGCGGTCGGACGAGGCAATTGCCGAATACAAAGAGGCGATTCGGCTCCAGCCCAAAAACGCCAACGCTCACTACAACCTCTCTATCGTCTATCAGAAGAAGAAGGACATGACGATGGCGATCGCCGAGCTGCGGCAAGCGGCAAAGTACGCTCCTGACTGGCCGACGCCGCATATCATGCTCACCAACTTGCTGAAGGAGTCGGATCCAAAGGCCGCCCTGGACGAGTGCGTCATTGCGGACGGTCTGACCCAGGATGCCAAGCTGCACAACGAATGTCAGGAATTGCAAAAGAAAGCCCGATAAGAATCAGAGCGTTTTCGCAACGGACCCAACGGTGATCCCAGCCCAGCCAACAGAAGGCTGGTGAAGGGCAGCTAGCAAACGACCTTCGTCCTCTCCGCTGCATCTGCGACCAATGGGGGATTGAGCGAGCTATCGGCTTTTACCCATCTGGATTTAAGATAAAGGGTTCCGCATTTGCTGGAATCTGCGCCCTCCATTCCATCCTCAATATTAAGTAGGGTAAGAAGGGACTCATCCATGAATAGCTTTGGCAGTCGTTCCGTCCTCCGCGTGGGTAAGCGGGAGTTCGAAATCTATCGTCTTGATGCTGTGGAGAAGCAAGGCTGCGATATCCAGCACCTGCCCTACTCGCTCCGCATTCTACTGGAGAACCTGTTGCGCCGTGAAGACGGCAAGTCGGTAAAGGCGGACGACGTCCATGCGCTCACCTCGTGGAAGGGCAAGACCGTGCCGGTGCAGGAAATTGTTTTCATGCCCAGCCGCGTGCTCCTCCAGGATTTCACCGGTGTGCCGGCTGTCGTCGATCTGGCTGCCATGCGCGGTGCGATGAAGGCGCTGGGCGGTGACCCCAAGCTGATCAATCCCTTGCAACCAGCAGAACTGGTGATTGACCACTCGGTACAAGTAGACGAATTCGGGACGCCACAAGCCTTTCAGCTCAACGCGGACCTCGAGTTCCAGCGAAATAAAGAGCGCTATGCGTTCCTGCGGTGGGGACAGACCGCGTTCAAGAATTTCGCGATCGTTCCGCCTGACACGGGCATCGTGCACCAGATCAATCTCGAATACCTGGCACGCGTGGTTTTCGTCGGCGACAAAGGCGAGACCGGCAAGCCCATGGCCTATCCCGACACCCTCGTCGGCACCGATTCCCACACCACAATGATCAACGGTCTGGGCGTGCTCGGCTGGGGCGTGGGGGGAATCGAAGCTGAGGCTGCCATGCTTGGCCAGCCTGTATCGATGCTCATTCCGCAGGTTGTGGGAGTTCGGTTGAAGAACAAACTGGCCGCCGGCGCAACCGCAACCGATCTCGTTCTGACTGTCACCGAGATGCTGCGCAAGCACGGCGTTGTCGGCAAGTTCGTCGAATTTTTCGGACCGGGGCTGCAGAATCTTCCACTCGCAGATCGCGCCACCATCGCCAACATGGGACCGGAGTACGGCGCAACTTGCGGCATCTTCCCGGTCGATCAGGAGACCTTGCACTACCTGCGCCTTAGCGGCCGCAGCGAAGAGCAGATTGCGCTGGTCGAGGCATATTGCAAGGAACAGGGACTGTTCCACACCAGCGCGACGCCAGAAGCCGAATACTCCCATGTGCTGGAGCTGGATCTCGCTTCCGTTGAGCCGAGTATCGCCGGACCTAAGCGTCCGCAGGATCGGGTGGCGCTCTCGACTGCCGCCAAGTCATTCGAGGAGGCGCTGCCAAGCCTGTTGAAGCCCGGCCAGCACGTACCGCCCAAGCAGGAAGAGCGCTGGGAAGCCGAAGGCGGCCATCCCGGTGGCATGGATTCGCAGCAGGATGCGGTGCAGGAGCATGTCAAGCTCGACAAAGCGCTGAATCACGGCAGCGTAGTGATCGCCGCCATTACCAGCTGTACCAACACTTCCAATCCATCCGTGCTGGTCGCGGCCGGTCTGCTGGCAAAGAAAGCAGTCGAGAAAGGATTGAGGGTCCCGGCTTGGGTGAAGACGTCGCTGGCGCCGGGATCGATGGTGGTCACTGAGTACCTGACTCGCTCCGGATTGCTGCCCTATCTCGAGAAGTTAAAGTTCAACCTGGTCGGTTATGGATGTACCACGTGCATCGGCAACTCGGGTCCACTACCCCAGGAGGTTTCTGATGTGGTCACGCAGAAGGACCTCGTTGTCGCATCGGTGCTCAGCGGCAATCGCAACTTCGAAGGCCGCATCAACTCCGAGGTGCGAGCCAATTACCTGATGTCGCCGCCGCTGGTAGTGGCTTATGCTCTGGCAGGCCGCATCGATCTTGATGTCTACAAGGAGCCTCTGGGATACGGGCAAAACGGCAAACGTTATCCGGTGTTTCTGAAAGACATCTGGCCGACGCCGGAAGAAGTCGACGACATCGTGCAAAAATACATCACCGGCGATCTCTTCCAGAAGAGCTACAGCGACGTCTTCCAGGGTGACGAGCGCTGGCGCAGCCTCAAGGTTCCTGAGGGCGAAACCTTCGCATGGGACGGGCAATCCACCTACGTCAAGAATCCCCCGTACTTCGACAATATGCCGCTGACGCCCGCTGCGGTGAAGGATATTTCCGGGGCACGCGTGCTTTGCTATCTGGGCAACAGCGTAACCACCGATCACATCTCCCCTGCCGGCTCCATCAAGCCGAACAGCCCGGCCGGTCAATACCTAATCGCTCACGGCGTGAAGCCGGTGGACTTCAACTCCTACGGATCCCGCCGCGGCAATCATGAAGTGATGATGCGAGGAACGTTTGCGAATGTGCGCCTGCGCAACAAGCTCACACCACACCGCGAGGGAGCGTTCACCCGCTTCATGCCCAGCGGGGAAGAGATGACGATTTTCGACGCCTCGGAGAAGTATCGTGGCGCAGGCACGCCTCTGATTGTTCTTGCCGGCAAGGAGTACGGCTCCGGCTCGTCGCGTGATTGGGCGGCCAAAGGCCCGAGGCTACTCGGCGTTCGCGCCGTGCTGGCCGAGAGCTTTGAGCGCATCCATCGCTCGAACCTCGTCGGCATGGGTATTCTGCCGGTGCAGTTCCTGGAAGAGGAAAGCGCAGAGGTGCACGGCCTAACCGGCGAAGAATCGTTCGACATCGTCGGCCTTGTCGACCTACTCGAAAACTTCGCACCCGGCAAGACGGTGAAGGTTCGCGCGACTAAGCTGGACGGAGTGGTCGTCGAACTCCACGCGACAGTGCGCATCGACACGCCGCAGGAGGTGCTGTACTACAAGCATGGCGGGATTCTGCAGTACGTACTTCGCCAACTCCAGAGCAAGCCAGAAGCGGCGAAGTCATAGCCTCCACCGAAGGATTAGGTGCCGGGGGCAAGGTCTTGCGGTTTTCGAGACTTGGGCTGAGCGCCCGCCTCAGAAGATCTTCAGATAAATTGTGAGGTACTTCTTGGGATTCTGCCGCACGGCTTTGATCAGGTCGCGCGTCTCTACCAGCAGGTCGTTGGTGTTGTCGTACAGCTTGGGATCCTTCAGCAGCTTGCCCGCCGATCCCTCGCCCTTGTCGAGGCCGGTGGTGATGTTGTCCAGCCGAGTGATGGTATTGTCGATCTTGTTGGCCATCGCCTGGTCTTTGGCCAGCTTACCCAGCGTGCCTTTGCCGGCGTTGATGTCGGACACCAGCTGATTGCCACCAGCAACCATCTTGTTCGCGTTGTCATACAGAGACGGATCTTTCAGGAACTTGCCCACCGTTCCCTGCCCGCTGTTGGCTTCGTCGATGACCTTGTTCAGATTGTCGATCGCAGTGTTCACTTTGACATACAGCTCGTCACTGCTGAGCAGCTTGCCCAGCGAGCCCTTCGGCGAGTTGATCTCATTGGCGATGTTTTGCAGCTGACTGAGTGTGGCGTTGGCGCGATCGTAGAGCGTCGAATCGTAGATGATCTTGCCGATCGATCCCTTGCCGCTCTGGATGTAGTTCAGGATATCGCTGAGCTGCTTGACCAGCACATTGACGTTTTGCAGTGTGCCCTGGCTGGCGCGCACTACGTCCTCCAGTTGCGGCGACTGTTGCGTCTGCAGCTCGGCGTTGTTCTGCAGCGGGGCGCCGCGCTGCGAGCGGCAATCGATGTTGATGTACACCTCGCCCAGTACGCCCGCGGTTGCCAGCGATGCCTGGCAACCCGTAGTCATGCTGTCCTCGAACTTGGTCGTGATCTTCATCAGGATCTCGACCGGCACCATCCGCCGTTGCGGATCGGGTACCACACGAATGCCAGTGACGTTGCCGATATCGACGCCCTCGAGCCGCACCGGCGCCCCCACGCGCAAACCGCCGGCGTCGTCCACGTACGCCCGCAACATGATTTTCCTGGTGAATAGACCGGTGGTCCCGGTCATGAGGAAGATGAGGACGGCTAGCGTGAGGAGAGCAACCAGAACGGTAATGCCTACCCGCAGCTGCGACCACCGAACCTGTTTCTCGCTTGGCACGCTCTAATGATCGCCCCTGGCGGCTTGTGACAGCCACGTCGATTGCAGAGACCGGTACAAGTCTCGAATCATAACATGCGGGTGCCTCTTATCAACCCGTCATCCTGAGCGAAGCGAGGCAGCCGCCGAGCGGAGTCGAAGGACCCCTATTGCGGAGCATAGTTGGGTGAAGAGGTCCCTCGATTACGATCGACCGCCTTGCGATCCCGGCCAGGATGACAGCGAGCGTTATACTCTTCGCCGGAAGGAAACCGCTATGCTCTCGAAGCGCCTCGCCGTTGCCGCATTCGTGCTCGTGTTGTCGTCCGGACTTTATGCTGACAATCCTTTCGTCGGCAAGTGGAAGATTGACAAATCCAAGAGTCGCATCGCCGGCTCCATCGACTCCGTTACCCCCGCCGGACCCAACACCTGGACCTTTGCCTTCGGCAACTTTTCCTGGACGGTCAAGGCCGATGGGACGCCGCAGCCAACTCCCTTCGGCACGACAGCGATGAAAATCGTCAGGCCGACTGAGTGGCAATTCACCAACACGACCAACGACAAGCCCAGCGGAACCGAGACCTGGGTGCTCTCGGCTGACGGCCAGTCCATGACGCGTAGCTTCACCAGCCCGCAAGCCAATGGTCAGCCATCCAGCGGTGTCGCCAAAGTGAAGCGCATCGCCGGTACCAGCGGCTTTGCCGGCAAATGGCAATCAACCGACGTGCAGATGACGTTCACCGAGGTCGACATCTCCGCCAATGGAGACAACGGTATCAGCCTGCTTCTGCCGGAAGACGGCACGAAGTACTCGCTGAAGTTCGACGGCAAAGAATATCCCGAGGAGGGTCCGCGCATTCCACCGGGCCTGACCGTTTCGGCCACGATGACCGGACCACGCAGCGTCACCGCTACCACCCGATTGAACGGCAAAGTACTTGAGACCGAAGAGTGGCAAGTCTCGTCCGACGGAAAGACCTATACCTACACCGAACACGATGTCGGCGCCGCCCAGCCGGTCGTCATCATCCTGCACCGCACCGACTGAAAGGCAGCACTCGGCAGTCAGCAATCAGGTCTCGCGGTGGTTCGGGACCTGGGTAACCCACTCCCGTAGAATGAACCCATGCGCATATATTCACGGATTCTCCTGATAACAGCACTCGCGATCGGGCTTTCTGCTCTCGTTGCGGCGCAGACGCCGGCCTCACAAGTTCCCGTTCCCTCCGACGTCGCCGCTCCGCCGGCCGACGCCACAACCACCAAGTCCGGACTGGCAACTAAAGTCATCAAGCCCGGAACCGGCACAATTCATCCCGGCAAGGACGAGGTCGTCACCATCGATTACAGCGGCTGGACCACCGATGGCAAGATGTTCGACAGCTCAGTCGTGCGTGGCCGTCCCATCACCATTCAGGCCAAGCGCCTCATCCCCGGCTTCGCCGAAGGCGTCGAACTCATGACCGTCGGCGAGACGCTCCGCATTTGGATCCCGCAAGCGCTCGCCTATAAAGGCGCACAGAACAAACCGCAAGGCATGCTGGTCTTCGATGTCACGCTGGTCGACCTACCCACGCGCGCACCCGCGGACGTCAAAGCGCCGCCCGCCGACGCGCAGCGCACCCACACCGGCCTCGCTTATCAGGTGCTCCGGCCCGGAACCGGCACGCGCCATCCCACCAGCGCCGACAGCGTCACCGTGCAGTACACCGGCTGGACCACCGACGGCAAGATGTTCGACAGCTCAGTCGCGCGCGGCGCGCCCTCAACCTTCCCGCTCAACAAGGTCATTCCGGGCTGGACCGAGGGCATGCAGCTCATGACCGAAGGCGAGAAAATGCGCTTCTGGATCCCCGAAAACCTCGCCTACGGCGGTAAGCAGCCGCCCTTCGGAATGCTGGTATTTGATGTCGAACTGATCAAGATCCAGTAAGCCAGTTTCAAGTTTCGTGTCGGACAAATGCGGGTGCCCCAGGTCTGGTTCTTTCCCGGACCTGGGATGCACGAGTCAGAGGTGCCTTCGACACAACCGTCGAGCTGTCCTATCCTTTCTTGTCGCGTGAACTCCCACCTACACTTCACCCTCGAACCCCACGGCTCCGCCCTCGTCCTACGTCTCATCTCCGACGACGGCACCAACCGCCTTACCCGCGCCCGCGTCCAGGCGCTGACCGTCGCCATCGAAGATCTCGCCTCGCATCCGCCCGCACGCCTCATCCTCACCGGCAACGCGCACTGCTTCTCCGCCGGCGCTGACCTTCACGAGATCGCGGCGCTCACCGGCCCTGAAGCCTTTCGCTTCGCGCAACTGGGCCAGCGCCTGATGAATGCCGTCGCCAGCTTCCCGACTCCGACCATCGCCGCCATCCACGGCTACTGCATGGGAGGCGGGCTCGATCTCGCGCTCGCCTGCGATCGCCGCATTGCCGGTCCTCACGCGCTCTTCGGACATCGCGGTGCCGCTCTCGGCCTCATCACCGGATGGGGTGGCACGCAGCGCCTGCCACGCCTAATCGGCAAAGCTCGCGCGCTGCAAATGTTCCTCGCCGCCGAAAAAGTTACTGCAACTCGCGCGCTAGAAATCGGACTAGTCAATGCCCTCGCCGATGACCCCGTCTCAGCCGCGCTAGGGACCGCGCCCCATTGACGTCACCGCGAGACTCGCGTCCCTAACCAAGTAGCCATCCTGAGCGCAACGTCCGCTCGCTCTGCCGGTCCGCGTTCTTTGCGGAACGGACGGACGCGCAGTCGAAGGATCTGCGGTTCGTGCGAATTGAATCAACCTTGCGCCAACTTTTTTCGAGACTCCGGGAATAAATCTTGCCTTTCTCCGTTCTCTTCCATGTGCGGGTGCTCGTGGTGGGTGCCCCAGGTCTCGCGTCTTTCGAGACCTGGGTACCGCCCTGGGGCACCTACGGGAGGAGCAACATGAACGACGGCATCGACCGCCG
>JASHXK010000373.1 GCA_030043575.1 Terriglobales bacterium | reverse complement strand
GAGCACAGCCTGAACAGCGATTGGCTGAAGACCGAGATTGCCAACGCGCGTGACCGCGAAGGCCGCGAGAAGAAGCAGATGCTGTTTCCCATCACACTGGTGCCGCAGGAGAATGTCCGCCCGTGGGAACTGTTCGAGGGCGAACGCGGCGGCGACTCGGCGCGTCAGGTCCGCGAGTACTTCCTGCCTGACTTCAGCAACTGGAGAGACCACGACTCCTATCAGCAGGCCTTTCAGCGTCTGGTCAAGGAGCTGAACGGCGAGCGATCCAAACAAGAAGCTGAAACGATGTGTGCCGCCGGCTGAAGCCGGCTCTGGCAGAATAAATGCCCTAAGTCGGTGACCTGAAACATCTGCGTTGAGCGCTGGATTTGCAGGCTTGCCAATGGCAGCAGAGCAGCGAGATTTGGCGCTAATTCAGCCGCGCAGCGGCGGCATGACGTTAGCCCGGCGCGCAAGCGCCGGGTAGAGGGGTGATTGACCCGAGCCGCGGAGCGGCGACACGGTTCTCTCACTCAGACAGGCCAGCTCCACCCGCTGATGGCCGAATGCTGATAGCTGACTGCTAACCGCTAACCGCTAATCGCGTCCTCACTCAGCAAGCGAAACTTCCTTCTACGATAAATGACTGCGACCGACAGGATGAAGATTGCTTCCGAGAGCAGCGCCAGCACGCTGCCTTCAGGGCCGTCGGTGCCGCCGCTGAGCAGCGCCGATCCGTGGAACGACGGATGCAACAGCGCGTGCTGGCCAAGGAAGCCGCTGTCAGGCGTGCCGAACAGAAACGTCTCGCCCCAGTCCCACGCGGCGTGATTGCCGATGGCGAACCACAGATCTCCGGTGCGCCACAAGCTGAAGCACATGGCAAAGCCATCAACGAAGACCATCACGATGCCGAACTTGTTTTCGCCGGGATTGCTGAGATGGTCGGAGGCAAAGACGATCGAGAAGATCAGTGCCGAGATCCAGAAGCTCCAACCGCCGGGCAAGCGGACGAGGCCGTCAGTGGTAACGCGCTGCACGTATCCACGCAGCATGCCTTCCTCGGTTATGCCAACGCACAAGAACACCGCGAGCCAGAACGCACCATAGGTCAGGATGTCCGCGCCGTGTAGCTGCAGCGTGCCGAAGTCAAACCAGCCGGCGAGATGCATGATCTCCAATTGCACCGCCAGCGCGACGAGGCCGACGGACGCTCCGGTCCAGAAAGCCGAGCGAAAAGCGTTGCGCGGCGGCATGCCGAAATAGCCAAACGGCTTGCGGTCGATCCATCGGGCCATGATCCAGGTTGACAGCAGCACGTCGACCATGGTGAGCAATTCATTGAGCAGAGCGAAGCCGGGTGGTACCGGCGCGTGCATATCGACCTTGCCTTGCGTTTCCAGCAGTGGGCGAAAACAGAAGCCGATGCCGGCAAAGATCAGGAAGAAGAGCAGAACCTTCCATCCGGCGCGCACGCCACGCGGGCCGACGAAAGTCCGGTAGAGCAGGTTGCGGCGGGGCAGAGCAGGTGGCTCCGGCGGTGGCACATCGAGCGACTGCGCTTCGGGAACAGGATCGATCATGAGAAGTTCTTCCGCATAATTGCTGAACGTTTAGACGGATCGGAGTCGAGAGAAGTTCATTTTCCGCGGGGGAAAGTCAATTCGAGGCCAATGCTCCAGCAGAAAAAAAGAGCGGCCAGTTTGGCCGCCCTTTCGAAGCTTCAAGCTCGAGACCTACAGGAGTTGTACGTTCTCTGCCTGCCAGCCCTTGGGCCCTTTGACTACGTTGAACTGCACAGCCTGGCCTTCCTGCAAGCTGCGGAAGCCATTCGACTGGATCGCAGAATAGTGAACAAATACGTCCTCTCCATTCTGACGGCTGATGAAGCCGTAGCCCTTCGCGTCATTGAACCACTTAACTGTTCCTTGTTCCATGATGATGCATGTTCCTCAAATGTTGATATAGAGCTGCAATTCGATCGGGGTGTGATGCAGGCAGGGATTACTGCTGAAGGCAGAAACTGTGCTGCGTACAACGTCGATCAATCGAGCGCTCTCATCATAGCAGTAGGTTCGGAAAAACCCCAAGCACATTTCGCGCGTTGCGCAACAAGCAATGTGTTCTCAATGTGTTAGCTTGGTAAGGTTGTTCGCATTCGCCTTTCGTCATTGGCTGTTCACCAGAGCAGAAAAGCGATGACGGCCAGCGAAGTTTCATTTTGCCTTTCTAGATGTCCGACGTCATATCTCGTGTAATCTCGACGTATTCTGGCGAACTGCCCAAAGCGAAAAGCGAATGGCGGATTTTATGATCGTCGGTACAGGTATCGACATCGCGGAGGTTGAGCGGATTGCGCAATCGATCGACCGCTTCGGCCGTCGCTTTCTCGAGCGTGTCTTTACCCCCGCCGAGATTCGCTATTGCGAATCCAAAGCCAACAAGGCAGAGCGCTACGCCGGACGCTTTGCCGCCAAGGAAGCAGCCATGAAGGCCATCGGCACCGGGTGGAATCGCGGCGTCACCTGGCACGATGTCGAGGTCAGCCGCGCTCCCGGAGGCCGTCCGACGATCACCTACCACAATAAGGCGGCCGAGTTTTTCCGCAACCTGGGCGCGGCGCGAGCCCACCTCTCAATCACCCACACCGCAGATTCGGCCATGGCGCAGGTGATCCTGGAATCGGACGCGAAAGGCTAGATTCGCCGTTACATATTTCCGCAGCCAATTATTGCTGCGCTCGCCGTTCGTAGTAATCTCAACTCTTCATGCTTGATACAGCCGAAGTCATTTCATCTAGTGCAACAACAGCGAGCATTTCATCCCGCAGCATATTTGGCGCAGTATCCCTGATGAGCTTTGCCGCGCTGCTGCTGGAGCTCGGCCTCACGCGTCTGTTTTCGGTGGTGCTGTTCTACCACTTCGCTTTTCTCGCGATCTCGATTGCCCTGCTCGGACTCGGCGCTGGTGCCGTGTTCGCGCATCTGTGCCGCGCTTGGCTCTGGCGATGGTCGGTGGAACAACTCGGAACCATGCTCTGCGTCATCAATGCCATCGTGATCGTTGCCGTGCTGGAAGTCGTGGTTCACAGCGCGGTATCGCTGCATCTCACTTGGCCTAACTTCTGGCGACTGACGGCCGTCTACCTCGTATCGGCGGTTCCTTTCTTCATTACCGGTCTGTTGTTCTCGATCCTCTTCGCGCGGCATACCGAGCACGTCACGCAGCTCTATGGCGCAGATCTGCTCGGTGGTTCGCTGGCATGTCTCGCTCTGCTGCCGCTGCTGAATCTCATTGGCGGTCCCAACACAATTCTGTTCGCCGCTCTGGCCGTCTGCGTAGCTGGAGTGGCATGGGCCGCGCCCGGCAAGCGTCTTCTTCCTGTTTCTCTCACCGTGATTCTGGCCCTGCTCATTGCCGCGAACTTTCGCAACAGCCTCATCGACGTGGTTTATGCCAAGGGCATGAAACGCGAAGCGCCGCTCTATGCGCGCTGGAATGCGATCTCGCGGGTCGAAGTCGATCAACAGGGCCTCGGTCGCGCCATCGTCATCGATGCCGACGCGCAGACTTCGCTGATGAATACAAACCCGTACCACTGGAGCAATGACTATCGCCGCAACCTGATGTCGGCAGCGCCATCGGTGGCGAACGTGTTGCGCCCGCATGGCGATTTCGCCATCATCGGCCCGGGCGGCGGCGTCGATGTCCTGCGCGCCGTCGCTAACGGCAGCGCGAATGTCACGGGTATCGAGATCAATCCCATTATCGCCACCAACATCATGCGCGATCGCTTCGCCGGCTACACCTATCACCTCTACCAGATTCCCGAAGTGCATCTGCATGTCAGCGATGGCCGCTCCTTCGTGCGCGACAGCCAAAACCAATACGATGTCGTGCAGATGACGTTGGTCGACACCTGGGCATCGACCGCAGCGGGCGCTTTTGCGCTCAGTGAAAACAATCTGTATACCGTCGAAGCATTCCGCGAATACTTCGCTCATCTGAAGCCCGACGGCATGATCGCCATCACGCGCTGGGAGTTTGCCAGGCCACGCGAGGCGCTACGCGTGGTTTCCCAGGCCATGGAAGCCCTGCGCCAGATGGGCGTTCAAGACAGCTCGCAAAATTTCATCGTGGTCAGCGATGGCGCGCCCGATACTGATGGGCGTCCGGTTCTCGTGCTGGCCAAGAAATCCCCCTTCACCCTGGCAGAACAGAAGGCAGTTCTCGATCACATCCAGGGTACGAACGGCCAGGATCCCAACCTCAACCTGCACGTCTTGTATCTTCCCGTCACGGCCGATCGGCCCGGCATGGCACACCCCGCATTCGCACAGTTGATTCGCGGCCAGGATGCGCGCGCTTTCTCTGCCGCCTACTCCTACAATGTGGCACCCGTTACCGACAACGCTCCATTCTTCTTCTTCACCCTCAAGCCCGAGCAGGTTTTTCGCGGCTCCGATCAGGGTGGCATCGACTGGAAGGTCAACCTCGGCATCGCGATTCTCGGGATCGTGTTGCTGGTCTCAATGGCTGCGGTGATCGCGTTTCTGGTGTTGCCGCTGGCGCTCTCGCCGGAAACCCGCTCTGGGCGCTCGCTTCGCGTGCTCTACTTCATCGCCATTGGTCTCGGCTACATTCTGGTGGAGATTGCCTTTATCCAGCGTTTCGTACTTTTCCTCGGATACCCAACGTATGCGCTGACGGTCGTCGTGTTCCTGATGCTGCTCTCCAGCGGAGCGGGCAGCGTGATCTCGCGCCGCTGGTTCAGCGAGCCGACCAGGGTCTATCTAGCGTTAGCCTTCGTCATAGCTGCGCTGCTGATCTACGTTCTCACTCTGCCCCGTCTGCTGGAATCGCTCATCGGCTTGCCCTTCGCGGTCAAGCTGCTGATCAGTGCTTCCTTGCTCATACCGCTCGGCTTCGCCATGGGCATGCCATTTCCCAGCGGCCTGCGCGCTCTCCATTTATCCGCAAACTCCCATGAGTCGCGCTCGAAACATAGCGCCATTGAGTGGGCCTGGGCGATGAATGCGGCATCGAGTGTTCTCGGGTCGGTGTTGGCGATTGTGGTTGCGATCCAATTCGGATTGACCGCGACGTTGGCCTGCGGCGCGGCGGCTTACGTCACAGCGCTGCTCCTGCTGTCGACGTTCAGAAAGGCAGCAGTCACCATTTAGCGGTCAGAAGTCAGTGCACAGGACCTGCCCTCGACCTATCTCACCCTTCCTGAAGCGCCGCTTCAGCCCATCACTGGCTGCTGATCGCTGATGGCGGATTGCTCAAGTTGCGAAACTTTTTCCCGCCAACTCCTCGGCCACTTGCAACAACCTCAAGAGGAGTTGTTATAATCACTCGCTTGGGTGATACGCGTCACACCAGGCTTGTGGTAACTGTCGCCGTACCCGCACCATCCTGGGTCCCGATAGGGTAGTCGGCACCCGAACCCGCAGAGCGGAAAGCTTCACAAATAATGGCCCAGATCTTCCATCGAAGTGCGAATACAATTGCGCGGCTTTCGATCATCGGAGTGGTGGTGGTCGTGTCCCTGTTGTTGGCGGTGGCGCTCGAGGTTCAGCGCTCGCCGTACGCAACCTATCAGGACGTTGCCCAGGCGCAGCCGGTTCCCTTTAGTCATCAGCACCACGCCGCGGGCGACGGCATCGATTGCCGCTACTGTCACACCTCGGTTGAGAACTCCAGTTTTGCCGGCATTCCTCCTACCAAGACCTGCATGAACTGCCACTCGCAGATCTGGACGAATGCGCCCATGCTGGAGCCGGTCCGCGAAAGCTTCCGCACCGGCAACTCGCTGATGTGGACGCGCGTCGACTACCTGCCCGACTACGTTTATTTCGATCACAGCATTCACGTGAATAAGGGTGTGGGCTGCTTCAGTTGCCACGGTCAGGTCGACAAGATGCCGCTGATGTTGGCCGCCAACTCGCTGCAGATGGAGTGGTGTTTGAACTGCCATCGCGCCCCGGAGAAGTTCCTGCGCCCGCGCGA
>JASHXK010000372.1 GCA_030043575.1 Terriglobales bacterium | reverse complement strand
TTCACAAACTGCGCCTTCGCCCCACCACGGCTCGCACCCTCCACCATGGCCTGTGCCAGCCCGCGCACGCCCACCAGCAAATCAACGCTATGCTTGGCGATACTTTCGCCAGCCCGGCGGTGCAACTCCTCAGCGCGCGGGCCGAGCTCCAGCATCTCGCCGGCGACCACAATTCTGCGCTGCGCGGGGATCGCCGCCAACGACTGAACCATGCTGTCCAGCGCCTTCGGATTCGAATTGTAGCAATCGTTGATGACCGTGGCGCCCGCGATGTGGAGAATTTCTCCCCGCTTGTCACCAGCTGATAACGTGGCCAGCGATTCGGCAGCGACGGTCAGCGGAATTCCGTACTGCAATCCCACAGCGACTCCCGCCAGAGCGTTATAGATGTTGTGCTCGCCCAGCAGCGGCAGGATGGCCTGCGCCCTCTCGCCATTGACAGCGATCTCGAACGCCGACCCCTCCGAGCCTCGCGACTGGACATTCCGCGCTGCCACATCCGCCGGCTTATGCAACCCGAACATCACAACCCGGCCGTGAAAGTCGCGGCCAAATTGCGAGACATATTCGTCGTCCGCATTCAGCACCGCGATCCCGCCCGCATGGAGCGACTCGATCAGCTCATACTTGGCACGCGCGATGCCTGCGATAGAGTCAAAGAACTCGAGATGCACCGGCGCGACCATGGTCACCACACCGCAATCTGGCTCGGCAAGCCTGGCCAGCGCCGTGATTTCGCCCGCGTGCGACATGCCCATCTCGATCACCGCGATCTCGTGCTCCGGCTCCAGTTTCAGCAGCTGCAGCGGCATGCCGAAATGGTTATTCAGGTTGCCCTGCGACTTCAGCACCCGCTGCCGCGTTCCCAGCACGTGTGCGATGCATTCCTTCGTCGTGGTCTTTCCGGCGGATCCGGTCACACCGATCAGTGGCTTGCCCCAAAGCCGCCTCACCGCTGCCCCTAATCGTTGCAGAGCAAGCAAGCCGTCCTCGACTACCAGCAGCTTCGACTTGTGGGCAAAGCGTTCAGCTTGGCAGCGCTCCACCACCGCCGCTACCGCGCCTTTAGCCAGCGCAGCTTCCACATAGTCGTGTCCGTCCAGACGTTCACCGCGAACCGCGAAGAACAAATCGCCTGGCTGCAGAGTGCGTGAGTCGATGGAGTATCCGTGCGCGACGGCTTCGTGATCGAAGCTGCCGGAGGCCGGCATGAATTCGGCGGCACGAGAGAGGGTCAGTTTCATCGCTTCGCGGGCTGCGCCTCCGCCGCTTTATCACCGCGGCTGCCATCAGTCGGCTTCGCATTCGATACGGTTCCGTACCCTGCCGCAAGCAGAGCGTTGCGAGCTTCCTCAATATCGTCAAACGAGGCGGCTCCGGCGCTGGTGACCTGCACTTTCTCGTGTCCTTTACCCGCGATCAGCACGATATCGCCCGGCTGCGCCTCGTGAATCGCCAGTGCAATGGCCTTGCGCCGATCCGGCTCCAGCGTGTAGCGAGTACCGCTGCGCTGCAATCCGGGCAGGGCGTCGTTCATGATGTCGAGCGGGTTCTCACTGCGGGGGTTGTCGCTGGTCAGGATCACGAAATCGCTGCCGCCTCCTGCTGCCCCGCCCATCAGCGGACGCTTGCTGCGATCACGATCACCACCACAGCCGAAGACGGTGATGATGCGACCGGAACCGCCACGTTGAGCCAGAAACTCGCGAGCCACGGAGGTGAGATTCCGCAGCGCGTCATCCGTATGGGCGTAGTCCACGATCACGGTAAACGGCTGCCCCACGTCGACGCGCTCAAAACGGCCTGGTACGCGGTCGAGATGGAATGCGGCTTCCGCGATCACGCTGAGCGCGACTCCGCGGGCATAGGCCGCAGCCGCAGCCGCAATCACGTTGAAGACGTTGACGCGTCCCAGCAGGGGTGTCCAGATCGCAATCTCTCCTCCCGGCGTGACCAACTCAAAGCGACTGCCTTTGCTTTGAATGTCGAGGTTGCTGGCGTGGAAGTCGCCGCTGTCGATGCCGTAGGTGCTCACCTCCTGCCGGCGGCTGCACAGCTTGATCAGGCGCTTGCCGTAGTCGTCTTCGGTATTGATGGCGGCTGCCCGCGGCGGTTCCGTGCCGCATCCCTGGAACAAAATGGCCTTCGACGAGAAGTACTCCTCCATCGTCTCGTGATAGTCGAGGTGATCCCGCGTCAGATTCGTGAAGACAGCCACGTCGAATGGTACGCCATAGACACGCTGCTGCTGCAGCCCATGTGACGAAACCTCCATGACAGCTTCGGTGCATCCGGCATCCAGAGCCTGCGCGAAGAACTGGTTCAACTCGAGCGCTTCCGGCGTGGTGTGAGGAGCAGGAAAAACCTCGTCTTCGATGCGATACTCCACCGTTCCCACCAATGCACTCTTGCGGCCTGCAGTGCGAAGCATTGCGCTCAGTAGAAACGTCGTCGTCGTCTTGCCATTCGTCCCGGTAATTCCCGAGATGAGCAGCTTCTCGGCAGGGCGTCCGTAGAAGTTCGCGCTCAGCCGCGCCAGCGCACGGCGACCATGCTGGACCTGTGCCCAGGGAATGTCGCCTCGCGGCGGGAGCGCGTCGCTGACCACGGCAACAGCTCCAGCCTGCAACGCGGCATCGATGTAGCGATTGCCGTCGGTGCTGCCGCCGTGCATGGCGACAAAGCACCAGCCCGGCTTCACCCGCCGGCTGTCGTAGTCCAGGCCGGCAATCTCCGGATTGCCCTGCTGCGCGACGTACTCGGCGCCATCCAGAAGATCGAGGAAGGTCATAGAACCGTCACCGGGCGGGCGGGTTAGGGCCGGTTATGCCCAGGAACACCATCAAAGCTCGATTGACGCGGACCATCTCCTCGTCGCTCAAGCGGCCCACCCGGACGCCGAGTTTCCTGCGCGGAACGGTCATTACTTTGTCTGCCATCATGCGGCATGCATGGCGCAGTCCGTTTTCTTCTGTGGGCTCAATCGGCAGGCGGAAAAGGGGGGCGCTTATTGGATTCGTCGTAAACGGACAAACCGTGATTGACTGAATCGCGTCGAACCGATCGTTCTGCATGATAACGACAGGGCGGGGCTTTCCGGCATAATCCGCCCCGCCGGCAAGCGTCCAAATCTCGCCCCGTTTCACTCATCGCCCCAATCCGAAATCGAGTCGATGAAAGCCTGATCTTCCTTCTCCTGCGGACTCTTTGCCACCGCAAGAGATTGCCGATGTGCTTCCTTGGCAAACTCGGGCGAGCGAACATCCGGTACCCAGATCTGGATGGGCCGCAGGCCTTGCTTGCGCAGGCGTTCGCGATGTGCCCGGACCTTGTCCCGTGAAGAGCTTCGCTTAGTTCTTGTTGCCATACCAAACCTAGAGTCAAGGTTACATGTAACCTAACAAAAGGGCCCGTCGATTGCAAATGCATGGCGGAGTCTTTCTCAATGCGCGAACCGCACCGTAATGTGCTGTCCTGACGGCAATCGGCTGCCGGGAGCGGGCCACTGTTCGCGCGCGACTCCGCTGCCAACGGCATTGATCTCAAGTCCCGACTGCTGCGCGATCTCCACGGCGGACCGCAACGGTTTTCCCAGGAATGACGGCACAACCACTCCACTGTCCACGTCCAGGATCACCGTGCCATTGGGAGGGGATTGTGCCTGTGCCTGTGGTACAGGTTGAGCCGGCGGAGTTGCTTGGGCAATCGTGGTCTCCGCGGCTGCAGGCTTGGTCTCCACGGCTGCAGGAGTTACGGTTGGAGCAGCTGAGATTGCGGAAGCGGTCTGCGTCGTCGGTGGCGCTGGGTTCGCTGCAGCCGTCTGTTCATCCTGCACCGGAGCGCCCAAATGATCCGACGACTCGTCGACATCGCTGTCCTTCGCCGCCGCCATCAACTGCTCCCGCTGCGGATTCTTCACATCCAGATCATGTGGCACGTGCAGGTATTCGAGCACCTGCTGCGCAATGCGCTTGAAGACCGGCGCGCAGACCTGGCCGCCCTGATGCAGCCCCGCAGGCGAATCAAGAATCACCGCAATCGTGATCGCGGGGCTATTGACCGGGGAGAAGCCGATGAATGAAGCCACGTACTTGGTCTTGGAGTACGC
>JASHXK010000371.1 GCA_030043575.1 Terriglobales bacterium | reverse complement strand
CCGAAGTTGAGATCGTCAGGATAGAAGCCGATGTAGCCGCCGCTGTCGCAGGCCGGGAACTGGAAGTTCACGATGCGCGTGTTCCAGTTGAAGGCGCCGTTGGTCAGGATGTACTCCTGGGTGTACCAGAAAGTGCAGTCGTCGATGGGATCGATGGACATGGAGCTGTAGTCGCCCCAGCGGGTGACGTTGGGAGTTTGCGAGCCGCCGCCGACCATGACGGAGGTTTCGGATTCGAGCTCGCCGGCGGGATCGGAGGGCACGCGTCCGGCGAAGGCGATGGAGGGGTAGACCGAGCTGGAAGCCACACTGTAGCCGACGGCGACGTCGCCGATTTTGTCCATGGCGATGCTGCCCATCCAGCGATAGTTGGCGTCGGGCGCCCAGGTGCCTTGCTGCGCGACCACGGGATTGCCGGCGGGCGATTGAATTTCATACCAGCGAACACCGCCGCTGCCGTTGACGGCGACGGAGTGATTGACCACCAGCGACTCGTGATCGCCGAAGTTGCGATAAGCGAGGCGATACATCAGGCGGTCGGCGAGCGAGTCGAGCTGGTTGATGGTGAGCGGCTGAGGCACGCAATCCGGCCCGCCGTTACACAGCGGGGTGAACGCGGCGACGCTGATGACCGTCGGGCCGGTAAAGGTGGAGTTCGAGGGATTGTTGAAGTCGACGTGAAATTCGTAGAGGTCGAGGGAATTAGCGCCGAAGTCCATCATGTAGTTCGGCGAGCCGGAGGGAGGATAGGTGGTGCCGTCGACGTCGGCAGGCAACAGGCTGCCGACCGAAGATGTCTGCTGGAAGCAGATCTGGGTCGCGGCCTGGCCACTCAACATGGCGTTGCGATTGTAGGCACAGGCATCGGCGCCGACGAAATTGTCGTTGCTGTCGAACATGTTGAGGGTTTCGTAATAGGCATCGGGCCAGACACCCATCTTGGGATAGTCGTCGAAGTAGGAGTATTCGAACGAGTAGCGATACCAGGAGCCGGTAGCGTCGGGCGAGACGGAGACGGCGACGCACTCCAGGTAAGGCATGGTCGAGACAGAGAACTGGCTCATGACCCAGCGATTGGCGAGCTTGTCGTAGGTAGCGATGGGATCGCCGTCGTCGTTGGCTTCGCAGCCGCCACCGAAGCCAGTCCACAAGGTATTGGCCGGAGATGGCCCGGCGATAAGCGAGCCGTCAGTCTTGGCAAAGATGGCGAAGTCGGTGTTGACCCACTGCACATATTGCGTGGCGCCGGCAGCACCGTTGGTGTCGGGCGGAATGTACTCGACGGTGAAGCCGTACTGGCCGTCGCCGATGCCTTCAAAGCTGAGGCCGACCTGCGGCGAAGCGCCGAGGGTGGTGAGCTGGCGGACGGGATCCTCGGCGAGCGGCTTGAATCCGGGTGGCAGGGGGATGCGGCGCGCGGGCTCAGCTTCCAGCTTGCCGTGCAAGAGGGTATGGGCGTTGCGCATCATGTCGATGAGCGGCGGCGAGATGTCGTGATGAACGTCGCGGCGGACGGTCATGGAGCTGGGGCCGGTCTGCGCCGGAAGCGCAAGTGGAAGCAAAAGCACGATCGCGGGCGCCAGCATGCGGGGGACGGGGAAACTCATTGCGTGCCCTTTCGCGACGCGGATGGGGCGGACATGACGTGCATCGGCAAAACATTAAGGGCACGTGATGGGCAAGAGGGGATTAGAGGCGGTTAAGGTCCGCCACTGCAGCTTTGCCAATTCCGCCTTGGCGGACTTGTAGATGGGGATGTCGGGGTCGGCGTCCTTCCACAAAGTTAGAAAACTCTGATACGCGGTGAGGGCGCGGCTGCGGGCGGCGTCAGCGACCGCGCCTTGCGAATTCCTGGCTTCCATCGCATTCGCCCGCGCCACGCCGAGTTTCGCCAGCGCTCCTGTCCAGCAGCTCCACACGACGCCGCTGTGGTCGAGAATCTTCTGGAACTCGGCCGCGGCTTGCGAGCCTTGTCCGGCGGCGAGATAGGCTTCGCCGCGAATGTAGGTGGGATAGAGACACGAAATGTTGGCCGCGAACTGTGTGAGGCCGTACTCGATAGGCGGCGAGGCCGGTTGCAGAGCGCGCAGAGCCGCCGATGGGTCCTTGCGATTCAGCGCCAGCTGCGCCTGAATCGCCGGCAGCCACAGCGACTGCATCTGCGTGTCGTACGGATAGCGCTTGTTCAAATCCTGTGCCGCGGCTTCCGCCGGCGCCGAATCGCCGGCCATTGCGTAAGCGATTGCAGCTTCAATGCCAACACCCTGGCTCGCCGCATCCAGCTTCAATCCTTCCGCGGCGGCTTGCTGCGACTCGGCAGGATTGCCGAAGGCAGCTTCGCGGATAGCGGCGTTCTCCCACCAGATGGCGCCGTTCTCCTTGCTGTCGGCGCGGACGGCGGAGTCGACCGATTGCTTCGTCAGATCGCGCGCCTTGCTGAGACGGCCGGCGTAGGCTTCGGTGTCGGACGCGAGCGAGAGTCCGTAGGTATTTACGCCCGGATGGGCCGCGAACCACTGCAGTTGCTGCTGCATCGCCGCCGCGTCCTGCGCGAGGAATCCCAGCGCGTAGAGCTGCGAGTGCAGCAGATAGTCGTCGAGTTTGCGAGCTTCGGCTTCGGTAATGGCTTTGCGCGAGTCATCCAGCCGCTGCAGGGCCAACAGGATGTTTCCGAGGTTTTCATACAGCGCGATCCGGCCGGGAACCATTTGCTGCGTCTGGCGCGTCAGCTCCAGCGCCTTCTCGTACAGACCTTGCGGCGTGCAAACCTCGCTCAGGTTGAAATAACCGGTAGGATCGCGGGGATAGTTGTCGATCATCTCCTGATAGGCTTGCGCGGCTTTGTCGAGCTGACCAGTGACGGTCTGATAGTAGTTGGCGCTGATGAGCAGCTTCTCGCGCTCGCTGGCATGCTCGCGGAGCTGGAACGCCTTGGTGAAATATTCGGCGGCGCGGCCGACTTCGCCCAGCCCGCCGTATTCGTTGCCCAGCTCGCGATAGCCCATGGCGAAGTTGGGATCGAGCTCAACCGCGTGCTCCAGAAACGGCAG
>JASHXK010000370.1 GCA_030043575.1 Terriglobales bacterium | reverse complement strand
AACAGCCGAAGGCTGATCTCGCCTCCAAGTTCGGAGGACAGTCATCGGCCTGGTTTGAATCAGCTCGTCATGTCAGCGCACGACATCTGACCGCAGCCTGCACGTTCGGAGGCCGCGAATACGGCCGTCCTTGAAATGGGTTCGTTAATGGCTGACAACCCCCCTCGGACCTGCGGCGAAGAAGGAAGGAGGAGCCCAAGGGCGGCAACTGTGATGAACGCCGAATCGAGTGTGGTGAGAGGAGTTTGTGTTGGCGCCAAGCTGTGATACAGTCCGCGCAAACGGCTTTGTTAATAGCCTGTCTCTCAGGCTAGTCTTGGACGGTGTTTGCCCATTTATCGACTGTGTGTTGCGAGTGGCTCGGCGGAACATTCTGATTCAGTCGGAAGAAGTTTTGGGGATCATATTTCGTCTTGACGGCAACCAGACGGTCCCATCGTTCGCGGTAAGCCTCCTGGACCCGATCCTGCTCATCGTCGCTCATGAAATTTACATAGACACCGGGTTTCATGGCAGGCCGAAGCTTATTAAATAGCCCGCGAATCCATGAAATGTGGGCATCGTCAGCGGAAGCCTCCGACCAGTTCGCAAGCAGATTCATGATGAACGGGGCGCTGCGATCGCCGAATGCCGTTTCGCCAGCGTGGACTTGCGACGCGGTGCCTCCGAGGTAGGCAAGCTCAATTTGGGTTTCCGCCGACGGGAGCGAAACCATCGCTGCTAGCAGGAGATCGATGGTGGCATCGTCGAGACAGGCAAAGTACCCTGACTTTGTATAGTAACGCTGGCCGTGGGGGAAGCAGGAGTCAGCCATCGTTTGCAGCTCAATGAACGACACAACGCGGCTGCTCACCGAGTCGGGGCGGCACATGGAAAGCGCAGGCTTCAAGTACTTGTCCGCAGTCTCGGAAGAGCCGGTCCAGACTAGGGAACTGCTGGCCACTGGCCGTCCCTGAAGGTCACCAGGTACTTCCTTGTTGTTTGGCCCAAGTCGCAGATCAATATTCCACTTCAGATCAATTGGTGCATCCGCCATGAAGTCCCTCCAAAATTGGAGCAGCCGGCGAACGTCCGACTCGCTAGAAAGTCCTTGCGCGAGCGTCACGGAGGCGAGTGGATGAAGCCTCACGTCGAACTCAGTGACAACACCGAAGTTGCCGCCGCCTCCTCGCAGGGCCCAAAACAAGTCCGGACTCTCGTGAGCGTTGCAATGCACGATCGAGCCATCGGCGGTAACGAGGATGAATCCTTCGACGTTGTCGCAAGACAGCCCAAATCGTCGAGTAAGCCATCCGGTGCCACCACCCAATACCAATCCAGAAGCTCCAGTGTGCGAGACAACGCCGGAGGGAAAGACCAGACCCACCCGCTGTGTCGCGTTGTCGATCGATCCGAGAAGACAACCGCCGGCGAATCTGGCGCGACGTGCGTCGGCATCCACCGTGACCTGACGCATCCTTGAGAGGTCAATCACGAGACCACCATGACAGGTGCTGAAACCAGCGAGGCTGTGACCACCACATCGGACGGCGGTGACAACGCCTGCTGCTGAGGCGATCCGCAACGCATTTTGCACATCCCCAACCTCGGCACAGCGTGCGATCAGCCCCGGTTTCTTGGCGACCATGCCGTTCCAGATGGCACACGCATCTTCGTAGTTATGATGCCCAGGCCAGAGCAGATCGCCTTGGAATCGCTCTCGGAGTGCGAAATACGTCTCTTCGATTACTTCGGCCATTTTGCTGCCATTCCACATATGCTATGTCGAACTTATGCCGTTGCACGAATCCAGGAAATGAACGCAAACCGCACCGGAAGCTGCAAGGCTCCAGAACAAGACGAACGCGTACCCTTAACGAAGTTGAATGCCGAATGCTTGCCGCGATCTCCCAGATAGTACGTAACGCACAGCGTTGTATCCGCGTCAGTTGCCGTCCACGTCCAGCAGTCATCAGGACATCAACATGAGCCGCAACCTTTGCGCTGTAATCGTACGTCTGTTCTTTCTCCTGCGCCCTCTATTCGAAAAACAACCTGTGGATCAGTTAGGTCAACCACTGTAGAGGTGAGCGGCATCAAGTTGCGGCCAGGAATCACGAAGGCCCGGATCGCGAATTCGGATTCCACAAAGAAAACTGGCCGCTCCGCTAGAGGCGGCCAGTTTGGGAGCGCCGCGCTGGGATAGGGCCGCCCGGTGAGGCTTGAGATGCGAGCAGCCCTTCCCGACTCCAGCAGGCTAGAATATGCGCTGAATGGCCCGCAAGGAGACGTGCGGCAGCCTACCACAAATGAGTCACGCCAGTCAGCCTAAAGTTGCACTGCCAAAGTGCGGAGAATCACTGCCTCACTCTCCTCGTCTGTCGTATTTTCGCAACCATCAGAAATGAGCGGCAGCCCGCAAGAACTGGATGACCCAATTGCGGGCTGCGTTTTAGTGGGGGTTGCTATGACCAGTACTGGCGCTTATCTACAAGAGGACTTCTACGCAAAATCTGAAACCGAGAGCATTTGCATGTGTTGCTATCAGACCGTTCGCGGCGATCATTTTATCCCGTTGGAGCAGGCCCAGGAGCTGCACAGCATTGCCTGCCTGATGCGGCCCGTGTCACTGGTCTCGTTCGAGCGGCACAGGTAGCCTTACCCCGCGATCTCCGGTCACTCGACTGGAGTTTGATTAGCCTGCTGTATTTGTGCCGACAAAAGTAAATGGCGAAAGAAGCTGGCCGCCTAGCGAGGCGGTGGCCAGCTATCGCCCCTTTCGCGTTTTGGCAGGACGTTCGAGGGTTCAGCACGATTGTCCCACTTTGCCAATAGTAGTCAAGCTATTTCACGGTAAGACCGAGTATACGTTAGGAAAGAATGAACTCGGCCAGAGGGATAAACCGGCGGAGATCAGCGGCACTAATAACGCCAGTAAGTATCGCATTCTTTGACGGCGGGGGCGTCTGCGGGGGGACTGGGGCTCGCCAAAAAAAAAGAGTGCTTATCCGCTTCGATAATCTCGCGCTAGCATGAGCAGTTCGTCGATCCCAGCAATGCCGATTACCGCCCAGCCCTTCGATGCTCCCGTAGCTCGGGGGCGAGTCATCGGAACGGACAGAACTAGGTCGTGCTGTCAGCGCACGACGTCTGACCGTAGCCTACACGTTTGGAGGCCGCGAATACAGCCGTGCTTGAAATGGGTTCGTTAGTGGCCGACACCCCCCTCGGACCTGCGGCGAAGAAGGAAGGAGCAGCCCAAGGGCGGCAACTGTGATGAACGCCGAATCGAGCGTGGCGAGAGGAGTTTGTGTTGGCGCTAAGCTGTGATACAGTCCGCCCAAACGGCTTTGGTAATAGTCTGTCTCTCAGGAGGTTGACCTTGGCAGTCACCATCTCCGGTCTGTCGAAGACCTATCCGAACGGCGTCAAAGCCCTGAAGAATGTTTCTCTCTCCATCGGAAACATCATGTTTGGGCTGCTCGGACCCAATGGCGCCGGCAAGAGTACGCTGATGCGCACGGTTGCAACGCTTCAGGATCCCGACTCGGGATCCGTCCACGTCGACGATCTTGACGTGCTGGCGCGGAAAAACGAAGTCCGCAAGATCCTCGGCTATCTTCCGCAGGAGTTCGGCGTGTATCCCAAGATATCGGCGGTCGACATGCTTGAACATCTGGCGGTAATGAAGGGCGTTACCTCGCCGAAAGAGCGCAAGGAGATGGTTGATGCGCTGCTGCAACAGACCAATCTGTGGGAGGTACGAAAAAAGGCCCTCAGCACATTTTCCGGCGGGATGAAGCAGCGCTTCGGCATCGCGCAGGCATTGCTGGCCAATCCTCGGCTCATCATTGTGGACGAGCCCACGGCCGGGCTGGATCCCGCCGAGCGCAATCGTTTTCTCAATCTGCTCAGCTCCATCGGCCGTGAGGTCACGGTGATCCTCTCCACTCACATTGTTGCCGACGTGCGCGAGCTTTGCCCGCGGATGGCTATCATCGCCAATGGCGAACTCCTGCTGGAAGGCGCGCCCGCGGACACTCTTGCCGCCCTCAACGGCAAGATCTGGAGCAAGGTTGTCAGCAGCGATGAGGAACTGAAAGCCCTGGAATCGCAGATGCACGTCATTTCCACGCACCTGATCGCCGGCCAGCACGAGGTTCGCGTCTACAGCGACAGCAGCCCGGGCGACGGATTTCAGCCGGTGGACTCAGAACTGGAAGACGTGTATTTCTTCAACCTTTCCCAGCAGGCGAACAACTGAGGCGAGGGAGGAATAGCCATGCGAATGTTCTGGGAGTTTTTCTCCTTCGAAGTCAGGCTGCGGTGCAAGAGTATTTCGACGTATATCTACTTCCTGGTCTGGTTCACCTTCTATTTTCTGTGCGTCGCGTCAGAGAGCTTCGGCCCGGTGGCCTACGCCAACGGCAAGGTCTTGCTGAACGGCCCCTACGCCAACACGGTGTACGCTACAGGCGCGAGCTTGTTCGGCATCATCATCATCGCTGCTATCTTCGGCACCTCGATCCTCCGCGACTTCCAACGCGACACCTACCAGATCCTGTTCACCAAGCCCATTCCTAAGTTCGCCTATCTCGGGGGACGTTGGGCTGGGTCACTGGTGGTTACCGTCTTTGCCTTTTCCGGATGTCTGCTTGGCGAATACGCCGGCACCTTTGCTCCCTGGGCCGACCATTCGCGCATCGGTCCGAATCACCTCTCGTGGTACATACAGCCATTCCTGTCGATCACCGTCGTGCAGATCTTTTTCCTGGGGTCGCTATTCTTTGCGGTGGCGGCTCTGTCGCGCAAGATCTTCGTGGTTTATGTGCAGGGCGCCGCGCTGTTCATGATCTACTTGATCGGAATCACCGTGTTCAGCGCCACGCGTTCGCTGGAGCGCTTCTGGTCAGGCATCTTCGATCCCATCGGCTTTGTGTATCTGGATGACATCACCCGCTACTGGACGGTGGTCGAACGGAATAGGCTGCTCCTGAGCTGGTCGCCGCATGTAGGTGCAGGAGTCTTTCTCTACAACCGCCTGCTCTGGCTTTTGATCGGCTGCCTCTCACTGGTGGCGCTGTGGGCGCTGTTCCCGATGTCGGTGGAGGCGCTGACTGCGGTCTCTCAAGGACGTCGTGCCGCCAAGGCAAAGAAACAGGAAGAACTAGAGCTGCGGCCCGTGCGCACGCTGGTGGCCGCACGTCTGCCGCGGGTGAACCGCATTTTTTCCCGGTCAACCACCTGGGCGCAATTTCTCTCGCTGTCGCGGCTGCGCATTTATATCATCTTGCACGAGGTCCCTTTCTGGGCGATCACCGGGCTGATGATCGTCTTCGCCATCAACAACGGTTACTTTGCCGGAAGAGTTGCAGACGTCGATGTCTGGCCGGTGACCTATCTGATGGTTCAGGCGGTGGAGGGCGGCGCAACTCTCTTTCTGTTCATCGTGGCCGCACTATACGCGGCCGAGCTCATCTGGCGCGAGCGCGACGTCCACTTCGATGGCATCCACGACGCATTGCCGATGGGAGAAACCATCGATTGGATCTCCAAGCTGGTCGCTATCGCGTTTGTGGAAATAGTTCTGCTCTTCGTGACGATGCTGTGCGGCATCCTCATGCAGACCGTCGCCGGCTACTACCATTACGAGCTCCTGCAGTACTTCAAAGAGCTATATATTGTCACCTTCCCGCAGGTTATGGTCTTCGCCTTACTGGCCTTGTTCGTGCAGACCATGGTCAGCAATAAGTTCATCGGTCACGGAATAGTGATTGGGGTGGTCGTCATTGTTCCTATTCTGTTTAACTTCGGCTGGGAGAACACTCTTTACCTATTCGGCAACACTCCGCCTTACACCTACAGCGACATGAACGGCTACGGTCATTTCGTACCGGCTCTGTTCTGGTCGATTACTTACTGGCTTGCCGTTGCGGCACTCCTGGGAGTCATTTCCATCGCCTGGACACGACGCGGAGCCGAAGACGGATGGATCGCCCGTCAACGCCTGGCGGGCTCGCGCTGGCCGAGTGTGTTACCGGCGGCTGTCATTTGTCTAGTGATCGGACTGGGCAGTGGAGTCTGGTACTACTACAACGGACACGTCCTGAACGAGTACCTCAATGCCAAGCAGCGCCGGCAGATTCAGGCCAACTACGAGCGCAACTATAAGAAGTATGAGAACCTGGCGCAGCCCAAGGTCATTGCCGTCGACACTCGCATCGATATCGACCCCGCTCACCGCTCCTTCTCAGGCTGGGGACACTACACTCTGCGTAACAAAACCACCCAGCCCATCTCCGAGGTTCACATCACGGACCAGATGCAGTCTGTTTCGAACATTAAGTTCGACCGGCCATTTCATCTGGTCAGCTCGGGGCCCCGCGATATCTACTCGATTTATGCGCTGGAAGAGCCGCTGCAGCCGGGTGACGCGCTCCAGATGACCTTCAACGTTGGTTATCAGTCGCATGGTTTCCGCGACGGCAACGAGAAAGCCGAGCTTGCCTATAACGGAACATTCTTCGACTCCGGCTATTTCCCGACTATCGGCTACGATCGAAATATTGAACTCGACGACCCGCGGCGGCGACGGGAAGTGCACCTGGGCCCGCTGGAAGAATTGGCTCCGCGCGGCGACCAGACCCAGTCTCTGTACAACATTTTCTTCAAGCAGTCGGACTGGATCACGTACCACGCCATAGTCAGCACTTCCGGAGATCAGATCGCTATCGCTCCCGGCTACCTGCAGCGCCAGTGGCAAGAAGGCGGACGCAACTTCTTCGAGTACAGCATGGGGTCCACCAATATTCTCGACTTCTTTGCCTACATTTCTGCCCGTTACCAGGTCAGGCGGGAGAGATACAAAGGCACGAATCTTGAGGTGTACTACACGCCGGGCCATGAGTACGACATCGACGACATGCTCGCCTCGTCCAAAGCCGGCCTTGACTACTACCAAGCCAACTACAGTCCCTATCAGTTCGCCCAGTTCCGCATCATGGAATTTCCCCGCTACCGTACGTTCGCGCAATCCTTCCCCAATACGGTTCCCTATTCAGAAGGCATTGGCTTCATCGGTCGCGTAGTCAAGAAAAACGATATCGACATCACTTACTTTGTAACGGCCCACGAACTCGGGCACCAATGGTGGGCCCACCAGCTGATCGGCGGCAATGTGCAGGGCTCCAACATGATGTCGGAGACCCTGGCCGAGTACTCGGCGCTGATGGTGATGGAAAAGAAATATGGCAAGGACAACATGCACCGCTTCCTGCGCCACGAGCTGGATCGCTATCTGCGCGGCCGGGGTACCGAGGTCCGTCACGAGCCGCCGCTGGCGCTGGTGCAGCGCGAGCCCTATGTCTGGTATCAGAAGGGTGGCCAGATCATGTACACCCTGGCCGACTATATTGGCGAGGACAAGGTTGACGCCGCGTTGCACAACTTTCTGATGCAGTACCGCTACGCCAACGCCACCAACTCGCAAACCACACCTTATCCGGACACGCGGCTGCTGGAGGCCAATCTTCGCGCCCAGGCACCACCGGAGCTGCAATACCTGATTACGGACGGCTTCGACTCGATCGTCCTCTATGACAACAAGGCCGTGAGTGCAACCGTCACCCCGACGGCTGACCACAAATACAAAGTCACGCTAGTCACGCAGGCGCGAAAAGTGAAAGCCGATGGCAACGGCAACGAAACGCCCATGCCCCTCAACGACTACATCGAGATTGGAGTGTTCAAGGGCAAGAAGGATGAAGAGCAGCCACTCTACCTCAAGAAGGTTAAGTTGACGCAGGAGCAGAACACCTTCGAGATCGTGGTCGACGAAATGCCTACGCGAGCGGGCATCGATCCTTACAACAAGCTGGTGGACCGCATCGCCGACGACAACATGATCGACGTTGCTCACTAGCGGCGTCCCACTCTTAACAGTGAGCATAGGGAGAGCCCTCTCCATGCCCCTTATTTTGCGGGTTAAGATCACTCGGAAGTTCATGCTCCTCCGAAGTCAGCTTCTGTTCCCTTGGCCCTGCTGCCTGGCACTGGTGGTCAGCAACTTCCGCGAAGCCCATTCCTGGCCAACTTCAAGGCGAGGCTCTCTTAACAGGTGCTGGTGCGGGTGGCGTTCAGGACCAATCCGGGCCCGACACTATGAAGCCAGTGTAAAGTCCGCGTGAACAGGCGGTACTGAGGGATTTGACCGGTGTAAAGCGTAGGCGGGCGGAAGGCCCTTCAGTGATAGCTATCAAATAACATGCGCTAACCAGTGAATGCCGATCATCAGCGGCTCACCGCAGTATTTCCGCGAAGTCGGTTACTTCATCGTAAATCCGGTCGGCACGTGGAACAGCGACGGATCCTGATCGCCGCGCTGGATGTTCGTCAGCCGATAAACGGTTTCGCCGATGCGCGGATCGGTGCGCTTGCTGAGCACGAGAATCTGCAGGTCGGGCGAGGTCCACACTTCAGAGGTGATCTCCAACGGCCGCTCGTTTCCGATCTCGCCCGCGGGAATCGTGCGCGTCGTCCGCGTTCCGGTCGCAGTGACGCCCTCGATGGTCTGCTTGCCCAGCGATTCGGTCTTCACCTGCCCATCTTCCGCTGAGCTGACCCAAACCCGCTGCTCGACTCCGGCGCTGGCAGCTCCACCGGCGATCAGAACCTGTTTCTGAAACGCCACCTGTCCCGGAGCTCCAGCGCCATCCTTCACGACCGGCGCGAGAGCGATCGGCGTCGGCTCGCCTCCATCCTGCTCAGGAGCCGGAATCTTGATAACCCATGCGGTCCTGTCGTTCAGGTCCAGCACATAGCTGACTTTGCCAACCGGATCATTGATAAAGGCCATATTGGGCGCGTTCGTTGCCAGCGGGCCCAAGTTGTTCATCGTCTCCTGCCGGCGTGTGCGTCCCTGGCTGTCGCGGGCCAGTTGCGACTCGCTCTTGTTCACGATGCGATTGCCGTCGGCCAGCACCTGTGTGGTCTCGGTGACGGCGGTTGCAGTATAAGGAGCTCCCGTCACCGGTTTGCTCATATCGCTCACTGCGAAGTACGTCATCGTCACGTTGTCGCCCGACTTCTGCGCGCGGTAGATAAAGTTCGATTGGCCATCAGGAGTGCCGGGCGGGGGCAGCGGAAGCGCCTGCTGCATAGTCTCGACGGGCACTGCCGTTGTGCCGGCAGGGTTCTGGCCAACTATGTACCCACAGCAAAATAGAACAGCAATCAGCACCACTACGGTTCGCATCTTTGTTTCTCCTTAATGAGGTTGCGGGCGTTCACCAATCTAACGGCATACGGCAAGCCATCCTGGCCGACCAGCACATCGGCCTCGACGCGGCGATCGAGAAGCTGCCCATCAATGGGATAACCGATCAGTTGTAGGGCCGAGCCCGGCAGATCCACGCGCAGCATGCGCGAATCTCCCAGCGCCACCGCCGAATCAAAACCGGGCAACGCGATGAAGTCTCCTGCGGCAATCACCACTGGCACTTCGACCGAATGGTTCCGGGCTTTGCTCGGTTGTTTCCCGCGGGCCCGGGGTTTTGCCGCTGCTGCACTCGTCACCGAGGCTGCGGAAGGCTGAGCCAGTTTGGGCGCGGCCAGTTGTTCCTCTGCGGCAGGCGTTTTCGCAACGTGTGCCGGCGGTTCGAGTTTCCTGACCTCACGCGTCGGTTTCGCCGTGGCGAGCCACACCAGTGCCGTGACAAGGCAGGCCGCGAGGCCTGCTGCAACCGCTGCGTGCCTCCGCAGGCGCCGCCGCGCGTGATGTTGCGAGAACGCCTCTTGCAGCCTGGCGCCAAGCTCTGGCGAGGCCTGCGGCGATGTCGCCGCCAGCTCCCGCAACGCTTCCGACAGTGTGTCCCTTTGCACCGTCATCGCACGCACCCCATAGTCTGCAGCCGTGACTTCAGCATCGTTCGAGCGCGGTGCAAACGCGAGGCCACCGTGCCCTCCGCACAACCAAGCACCGCCGCCGCTTCGGGGTAGCTCATCTCTTCCAGCTCACACAGTATCAGCGCCTCGCGATACACGGCCGGCAGGCCGAGCAGGGATTTGTGCAGCAATTCGAGCCGCTCCTGCCGCTCGATTTCCGCCAGCACATCGATGTCGGGGCCCAGTGCGCTGTCGTCGTTACGCTCTTCATCCCCGAGAGGCACATCCAGGAGACTCGTAGCCATCTGCCGCCGCACCAGGTTGCGCGCGATTCCGAATAGGTAGCCCGCCAGCGTTCCCTTTGCGGTATCGAACCTGCGGGGATTGCGGATCACCTGCAGAAAGACTTCCTGCGCCACTTCCTCGGCTGTTGTCTGATTCCCGCTCATATACAACGCAAAGCGGAAGACGGATCCCTGGTAGCGTTCGTAAAGAATATGGAACGCCGCCTCGTCTCCCTTGGTGAGTTGCCGGAGCAGCTCCACATCATCGCTTGGCGCTTGTGCCATTCGTCCCGGCCCTCGTCCCGCTTCTACCCTACATTGCCGAAAATGCGGCAAATCCTTCCAAAACTTTTGACGAGGGTGCAAAACGGTGAGAGCCCACAACCGTCGCCGTGTGGAGACCGCGGCTGGCGGGAGCCTAACCCCGCACGCTGGCGCATCGGACGTTTCTCGTCGAGCTGAATTTCCGCCTCGCTCGTGACTCGGGCAAGGCCGGTCAAGCGTTGATCTTGCCCCGCAAAGCGGTAGGACCTACCCCACCCTAGGTGCGATAATTTCGGTAGACGAATCCTCCTGCAACTTATGAAGCGCCACGTCCTCATGTACGGGTTAATCGGTGGAATCTTGATTGCCCTACTCCGGTGGACTGAGTATCAGTTCCTGGTCGTCGAATATTCCATCGAAATCTACGGCGCACTAATCGCCGCGACCTTTGCCGTTCTTGGCATCTGGCTTGGCCTCAAGCTGACAGCAAAGCGCCAGACAATTGTTGTGAGAGAGGTCCCCGTCCCTGCCGAGGGACCGTTCGTCCCTGACGAAAGAAAACGTGAGGACCTCCATATCACTCGCCGTGAGCTTGAGATCCTTGAACTGATCGCCCGGGGCCTGAGCAACCGCGAAATCGCCGAGAAGCTTTTTGTGAGCGAGAGTACGGTGAAGACCCATTCCAGCCGTGTTTTCGACAAACTCGGGGCGAGACGAAGAACGCAAGCGGTGCAACTCGGCAAGGAATTCGGCCTTCTCCCCTGATTTACTCGTGCACCAGCACGGTTCGCGCCCATAACCACTCCACCGAACGAATGATTTTTCTTCTCCGCCGCCAAAATCAGCCAAAAGGATGACGACACCGGCCCCACCTCATGCGATATGTTGAGCCGCTCAATACGAGCGAACATCAAGTTTTTGAAGAAGGAGCGAACATGAAGTCTCTGAATTCGATGAAGGTCTTTGTCGTGGGTACCCTGTCGATCGGCTTGTTTTCAAGCGCTGCGCTCATTCCCGCAATCGCCCAGGAACTTCCCCGGGTCTACGACGCCTCCATGTCACGCGACCAGCAGATCGCACTCGCTGGAAGCGCTGCCCCGGCCGAGGTATCCAGTAAAGCCACAGTTTATGTGCTAGGCCCCAAAGGCTATGAGAAAGCGCGCGAAGGCACCAACGGCTTCAACTGCATTGTTACCCGGCATTTCGTAAAGCCCGCAGAAACAACCATTGAGCCGCAGTGCTTCGACGCCGAAGGCAGCCGCACTCTCTTGCCTGTCTACCTGCACGGTGAAGAGCTACGCACAAACGGCAAGTCCGAGGCCGAAATCAAGGCAGACGTCGCCAGCGGATATAAGGAAGGTCGTTACCAGTATCCCAGCAAGCCGGGATTCCTCTATATGATGTCGAGTGAGAACCGCTTGAGCGCCATCACTGACCAGAGCAGCGGAATTTTTCCTCCGCACTTGATGTTTTATGCGCCGAACATCACAACGAAGGACATCGGGCTCGACACCCAATCGCTGGAGAAGCTGGATTATCTCGGCATGACTCACCCCGGAGCAGGCGATAACCTTATCGTAGTTATCCCAGTGGCATCCAAGTCGCCCGCTGGCACGACTGGTCGTTGAGGCCGCATGGGCATGGGGTCGGCATCATGCCCGGAAAGGTCAAGATCGGGTAAAAGACACTACGAGAGTATGCGAAAGATCATCGTCACCTTCGGGCTGATTTCCGGCACCATCTCCTCGCTGATGATGATAGTGCTGGTGACCTTCGGCGACAGGATTGGCTTCGACCGCGGCGCGGTCATCGGCAACACGTCCATTGTGCTCTCGTTCCTGATGGTGTTTTTCGGTATCCGAACCTACCGCGACAACATTGGCAATGGCCAGATTACCTTCTTGAAAGCTTTTGCCGTCGGCCTCTCCATTACTCTGATTTCCTGCATCTTCTACGTCGTAACTTGGGAAGTGATCTACTACAACTTCATCCCGGGTTTCTGGGACGCATATGGTGCTCATTTGGTTCAGAAGCTTACCGCCTCGGGCGCGAGCCCGGCAGCCATCCAGGCAAAACTTGAGCAAGTGAGAAAGTACAAAGAGCTGTACAAAAACCCATTCTTCAACGCGGTGCTCACGTTTATTCACCCCTTCCCGATTGGGCTCGTCATCACGCTGATCTCCGCATTGGTCCTGAGGCGAACGCCGCAACCGCAAACCGAGCACTCACCCTTGCCGACATCCTGAAGCCTGTTGCGGCGGCTTCGCCCTAAGGTCGTCGTTGGCACTCATGAGTAAGCGCCGATAGCCGAATCTGCCCGTTTTTGTAGGGCCGGTTTTGTTAACGCTCGAATCGTGACGTTGCGCCCTGGCGCGACTCGCATTCACCACAACCGGACAACTCCCCTCTGGTCGGCCACTCTGGAAACCGACGTTCGCCGCCACTTGATGGACGAGAAGTCGACGTCCCGTCCTTGTGGCCGGGACCTCCAAGACCATGGGTTGGCCGTTATACGGCCATCTCTAACAATGTTGGGTGTGTCAAGAGCCTCTTGAATACACTACTCCCGTCTCTCCGAGAAGAGCGCCATTTTGCTCTCATGGAAACTCACCATCGTCGACCCAGGCTCGCGTCTAATCTTTCGGGCGGCACTCAGTCCGACCCAACCATCTCTTCGGTCGCAACTGCGATCATGATTACCACTTCGAACTCCCTGTAATGAGGGAGCGGGAGGTCCAATCAAATGGACGGTGATTTACTGCACACCATGGCCGTATTTGGACTCTCCCGCGTACGAACCGAACTTTTTCAATTGCTCGTTATTCCATCCCTTGCGCATCATCCAGTACAGACCTACGGCTAGCTTCCTCGCCATCGCTACCTTGGCAATCCGTCGCTCGCGTCGCATCGCAAGGCGGCTATAGCAGCGTCGGCAGTCAGGTCGCGCCGTACCGCAGCTTGGGCTGCCTCCACCAGCAGGAAACGCAGTAGGGTATTGCCCTGCTTGGTGATATGTCCCAGGCGCCTCCGGTCGGCGCTGGAGTTTTCACAAGGGATCAGCCCGACATAGCTGGCGATCTGCTTGCCACAAGCAAAACGCTCCGCGGAGTCGACAATCAGCACGAAGGCCAGTGCGGTAATAGGTCCCAGGCCAGGATGTGTCATCAGGCGCAACACCTCGGGCCGTTGCTGGGCTTGCTGCTCGACGGCTGCAGTCAACTCCTCGATCGTTGGGTTCAATCGATCCAGCAGCTCCAGTAAGTCGTGCCGGCGCCGTGCCGCCAGGGAGGTAGTGGAAGCGACTCTAACCGGGCTCGTCCCGACTTGCTCCACAGCGCCGCCCGGCGGCGTACTCCTTCATTCATGGCCACGGCCTGCAACTGGTTCATAATCCGCGTGCGCATCTGTACCAGCCGATGCCGATGCCACAGCAGTTGACGCAGGTCTCGATTTTCCGAGCTGGGTACCCACACCCGAGGAAAGCGATCCTCCAGTAGGAGCTGCAGCAGCAGCGCCGCATCCCGGCGGTCCGTCTTTTGCTTTCGCACCCGTTTCGCCTTGATCTGCGCGGGATCTCCAATCCATAGCTCGAATCCCAGTTCCGCCATCAGCGGTCGAACCAGCGGGCATCCCCGGTCGCCTCCATCCCCACTCGCACCTTGCAGCCTGCTGCCTTCAGCTCGCGATAGAAACTTCACCACTTCTCCATCGCTGTGGCTCAGTCGCCGTTCACCACATTCTCCGGTGTCGGTATTTACAAAGGCGATTTGCTGAACGCTCGGGTGATAGTCCACACCTATAATCCACATATCGGCTCCTTCCTCCCGAGCCTTGGGTCGTTGACACACCAAAGTCTACCGGGTGACAGAGGGGGCCGACATTGTTATGAAATCGCATGAAAGAATCACTCGCAAACACTGGCCGATTTATCGTTCCCAGTTCGGCTAACTTCCTTGAAGCTTGTTGATGGTTAACCTCCGGTTGTCGACAACGCCCTAACGGGCCGGCATTAGCAGTGCAGTTGGGGATTTTGGCCAGTTCCAGACTGCAGGCAACGATTGGTTGTCGTTGAAGTCTCGACGTATTTGCCAGCGTCATCTGCTCTATTGAGGAGAGTTGGTGCGAAGAACCCGGCGCTCACATTAAGAACGCCGGTGCCTCTGAAGATTGAGATCAGTCTGCTACTTCTCACCAGACGAGCGGATGAGGACCACATCCGAATCCGTATGCCCGCGGATGATGCCTAGGTTGTTGCCATCCAGCGACCATTGAAAGTCGGTGATCAGTTCCGACTTGTAATTCGTGATTTGCTTTCCCGGAGAGCCATCCAGCGGCTGTAGCCAGAGATTGTCGGCATCTTTGTCGTGAAACGCATAAGTGAGAGCTTTGCCGTCATGAGTAAAGCGGGTCGGACTCATCATCCTCGTCAACCGCGTTTGACTGAGCGGGCGCTCAGGCGGCAGAAGTTTTGCATCTCGAGGGGCATCAACCGGTACGATTGCGATCGCCACCTTCGATTCGCCCGGCGAGGCGGTTGCGAAGGCGAGAAACTTCCCGTCGGGAGATATGTCCAAACGGCCCAGGGTTGGGTGTTCACTTACTAAGTCCGACTTGCCGCCCTCCAGGGCCACTTTTCTGATCACACCGCCGTTCAGCAAATCCGTGTAGTAGACCCATTGGCCATCGGGCGAGCACGCCGGCCGTTGATCGAGCGTGCCATCGCTCAGTTGCTTCAGGTTTCCGCCGCCTGGATCCATACGCCAGATTCTTGATGCGAGCACGCCGCCCTGAATCGCTCCGACCGTGAATACGATGTAACCGCTATTGGCGCATACCGAGGGCGAGAACGCCAGAACATCCTGTGAAAGGGACATGGGAGCTGATTTCAGGTCGAGCAAGTTCAGACTCATGTCGGAATCGAAGACGATTTGCCCCCTGGGCGTCCAGGAAAAGCCGTTCAGTGCCGTCGCTGATGTAACTTGTATCCCTTCGTCGCCCGCCATTGGCGAGGACGGCAACTCATAAAGCGCGTATCGATCCTGGCTGAGAACCGTCGCCAGAGTTTGCCCATCAGCCGAGATGCTGAGGTCCGAGTAGTTGTTCACATCGTGCGTGATGGCTTGCATTGTGCCGCTGGGATACGAAACTTGAACGATCCGGTTGCGTATGTAGTTGCCCTCTTTGTCGCGAAGCAGTGCGAGCAAGCCGCTGCCGTCGGGCAGCCAAACAGGCTGAGAAATGTAACCCAAAGCTCCGAGGATAAGCCTCTGTTCTCCCGAAGACGCGTTTACCGCAAGCAACCCGGTCAATCCACTCCGCCCGCCGCCGGGCTGATACATGCTGGACACGATCTGCTTGCCGTCGGGTGACCATGCCGGAGCCTGCAAATACTGACTCATAGGCCCGGTGACCAGCGTCTTCTCGTCGCCGCTGTCTACCGCATGAATCACCAGCCGAAACCTGCCGGGTTCCGGGCTCGCGCTCACGGAGTAAGCAAACTTTGTTCCGTCGGGGGAGAACGTTACATTGCTGCTCGCGCCCGAAATCACCTTCTCCGGCGTGCCGCCCAAAACCGGCGCTCGATAGATCGCAGCGCGTGCCTGGCCCGGCTCGCGCCGCAGAAAGTAAACCGCGTTCCCATCCGGAGAGAATTGCAGCGCGTGATACTCAAAGGCTCCGGGCGCGATGACCTGTGTGCTGCTGCTGGCCAGCAAGTGTTTCCATTCGGCCGCGCTGGGAATATGCCGGAGCCACAGACCCTGCTGGCCGTTTTGCTCTTCGACGTCCAGGATGTACTTGCCATCGGGAGAGATGGCGGCCAGCCGGGCTTTGCCAGTGTCTGTAATCTTGTTAACTACGTAATTTTGAAACGCGACCGGACGGCGTCGCGAAAGCCACGCATAGATCCCGTAGACGGCAGCGGCGACCAGCAGGATCACCATCAGCCCGGCGGTTAGAGAACCAAACTTATGCTGTTTCGCGGCGGCTATCACAGCGGAACTGGTCGCGCCCGCTGTATCCGAAGCGACTGGGCGCGGGACGCCTGAGTCGCTCGCAGGAGTTGCCGCCGGCATACGTCCAGAGTCGCTATCGCGTTTGAGCCGCTGCAGATCGGTGCGCATCTCGGAGGCATGCTGGTAGCGCAGGTTCCGATCCTTTTCCAGCGCTTTGCGAAGCACTGCATCCAGGTCGGGAGAGATCTGCTGGTTGATTCGCATCGAAGGCACGGGCTGATCACGCAGGATCGCGCTGCAGATCTCCCCTGAACTTGCCCCGTTGAAGGCAATCCTGCCCGTAGCCATCTCGTACAACACCGCGCCAAACGAGAACAGGTCGGTGCGCGCGTCGACATCTTTAGCCCGCACCTGCTCGGGAGACATATACGCCACGGTGCCCAACATCACTCCCGGCGTCGTCAAGTGGGCCGAATCTGCCAATCTCGTTTCAGATTCGCCGGTCGCAGCAGCGGCAGCCTTGATTGTCACCTTTGCCAAGCCGAAATCGAGAATCTTGGCGTGATTGCTTCGCGTGACAAAGATGTTGGCGGGCTTGATGTCGCGGTGAACGATGCCCTTGGAGTGTGCCGCGTCGAGGCCATCGGCAATATCGATGCCTAGCGTAAGAATCTCATCGATCTCCATGGGTCGTCCCGCGATTCGCTGTTTTAGAGTCAGACCATCCAGGAACTCCATCGCGATGAAAGACTGCGCGCCGTCTTTGCCGATTTCGTAGATGGTGCAGATGTTGGGATGATTGAGGGCCGAGGCCGCCCGTGCTTCACGTCGAAAGCGTTCCAGGGACGCGGCGTCGTCGGCAACATCGTCGGGGAGAAACTTGAGCGCAACGAAGCGACCGAGTTCAGTGTCTTCGGCCTTGTAGACCACTCCCATACCGCCCACGCCGATGCTTGAGATGATGCGGTAATGAGATATGGTGGCGCCTATCAGACCAGACCGCGAGGGCGAACCATCCCTGGCAAGTAGCCGCGCCGCCATGTCCAGGGCTGGTTCTTCGATGAAGTTTTTCGCGCTCGCCTCATGCGCCAGCAACGATGCCACTTCATGACGCAGTTCTTCATCGTCTCGACAGGCTTGTTTCAGGAAGTCTTCACGCTCCGCGTCCGGGACCTTCAACGCGACGGAATAGAGCTCCTCAACTTGACGCCAGCGTTCAGGATCCATGGCGCTCGGTTCCGCTAAGATCACGTAACAACCAGACTTTGGCTAGTCTCCAGTCCCGTAAAACCGTTTCCTGGGAAACCTTCAACACTTCCGCGGTTTCCCTGACGTCGAGCCCGCCAAAGAATCGCAACTCGACGACGCGCCCCTTTCTTTCATCGACAAGCGAAAGACGCTTCAAGGAATCGTCCAGCGCGAGCAGATCCTGGTGTGGCGGTTTGCTGACGATTAGGGTTTCGTCCAGAGACAGGTGAGGAGCACCACCGCCTCGTTTGTGATAGTGCCGAGAGCGCGCAAAGTCGATCAGGATGCGGCGCATGAGTTGAGCGCAGACGCCAAAAAAATGAGCCCGGTTCTGCCAGTCCATTCCTTTGGTGCCAACCAGGCGCAGGTAGACCTCGTTGACCAGCGCTGTGGCCTGCAGGGTGTGGCCCGTCCGCTCACGGGCCATGTAACCGCGGGCCACGCGATGCAGCTCCTTGTAGACCAAGGGGGTCAGAGTCCGCAGTGCCTCTTCATCCCCCGCGCTCCACGCCTGGAGCAGCGCGGTGACATCGATCGATGGGGGCGCGCCCATAGTAAATGTCTTAAATTGTAAGGATTAACCGTGTCTTAGCGTACCACAGGTGTCGTCGCCTTCCACTCAGCAAAATCTCCCCAAAAAATTTGTTGGGTTGCAGTTTCTGGCCGCATTTCGCGCTTTACAGGGTGCAGCGGTCATCGTGAACGGCGACGCAGTAGTGGAACCCAAGCCGCCCCATGGTTGCCACTGGCATTTGCTCTATGAATTTCACACGGAGGAATAGCGATATGACCAGGGATCGAGTTCATCTGCGGGCGGCATTCCAAATCATCACGATGCTCGCCCTCTGTGTTGCGCTGTGCACGTTCACCTTCGCACAAGGCGCCTTGCCTAGACTTCAGATCACTAAGTTCGACGCTCCGGGTGCGGGCACCGGTGCCGGACAGGGAACCTTCACCATCTCGATGAACGACGCCGAGGCGATAACCGGTTATTACATCGACACCAACAATGTCTTGCACGGTTTCGTGCGGAGTGCCCGCGGCGAGATCACGACCTTCGACGCTCCCAATGCGGGTACCGGCGCCGGGCAGGGAACGCTACCGCAAAACATAAACCTGTTCGGGGAGATCGCTGGAACCTCACTGAACTCCAGCGGTACGTACGATGGTTGGGTGCGTCACGGTGACGGCAGTTTCACTGTCGTCGACGTTCCCGGACAGCTCGCGACGAGCGTGGAGGCGGTAGGGCTGTCTGGTTCGGCTGTTGGACTATACATTGACTCCAGCGGCGTTTATCACGTGTTCCTGTACGCTCCCAATGGAAGCTTCACCTACCCGATTGATGCTCCCGGGGCTGGTAATCAGCCGGGCGAGGGTACCGTCGCGTACCAGATTAGCCCGTTTGGTGAAATCGTCGGATCTTACGGCGACGAAGCGAATGCTTACCACGGCTTCGTGCGCTTTCAGAACGGCACCTTTAACGAATTCACCGTTCGTGGTTCCGGCAATGGCTCAACCCAGGGCACGACTGGATATAGCATTAATTCCCTGGGCACCGTCGCCTCGTACTACACCGACAATAGCGGCGCTGCACACGGCTACGTGCGCAGCTTCGATGGCAACATCACCAGCTTTGATCCTCCCGGTTCGACGAGCACGTATGTATACGACATCAACCTGGAGGGCGTTATTCCCGGATACTACATTGACGCGAGCGGCGTGGTTCATGGCTTCCTGCGCGCACCCAATGGGCAATTCACCTTCATTAATGTATCGGGAGCAGGCACGAATGCCGGACAGGGTACCGCAGCCTGGGCGAACAATGTGCTGGGGCAGGTGGCAGGTGTATACATCGATTCCAGCAATGCGGCTCACGGCTTCATCGCCGCGCCGTAAGGCAAAGCCGCCCTAGACTGCTAGCTCGTAGTAACCCGTACCCTCCGCCGGACGAACTCTGGCGGAGAGTACATTCTCGCTCGCCCTTGGCGCTCGTGATACTGTCCACTGTTGCAAGCAGTCGACCCACAAGATTAGGAACGATAAACGCCCATGTCTATACGGATCTGGCGTTGAGTCAGTCCTGTCGGCGAGGCTAAATCACTTGGACGAGAAGTCGGCGACCCGCTCCAATGGAACGAGTCGCCGTGGCTAGGGTTCGATACCAATGCAGTCGTTCACGGCTCAGCGAATCCGCTGCTTGCAGCCGAGATAGCGTTCCGTTGTCTGCACGGAAACGTGCCCAAGAAGGAATTGGATCTGATCCAATTCTCCACCTGATGCATGACACAACTTCGCACACGAACGCCGCAAATCATGCCGCGCCACTTGGGACAGCCCGAGTTTCCTGGCGTACTGTTTTGACGACATGCCAGACTAGTCGTTCCGTTACGCCGCCGCCCCAGTGTTTGCCTGCCCTACAGACACATCGGAACACTCTTCCGACTGAAATTCGGGCGGCAGCAACCCACTCGTCGATCCTCACTTTCACCCAGTCGGGCACAGGCACGGTTCGTATGTGGCCACGTTTACCGACCAGATCAATGATGGCCCAATGTTCCTCGCGCTGCTGCAAATGCCTGAAGTCAAGATCAGCCAACTCGCGGCGTCGGAGGCCGCAGCCAAGCAAGACGGCGAGAATCGCCTGATCCCGCTTTCCTTTGAGGGT
>JASHXK010000369.1 GCA_030043575.1 Terriglobales bacterium | reverse complement strand
GCTATTCCAGAACTAATCAAGAATTGACACGCCGCTAGGTAAGGAGATCGCATGGCCAAGGCCGCCTCGTCGAAGAAGAACAAAAAGCAGGCCGCAACAGCGGAGCCACAGGTTTCCGCCACGAGTGGCTCGGGACCGCGAACGCTCGCTGTCGATATTGGAGGCACCGGGGTCAAGACGATGCTCCTGGACGAGGTGGGCAAGCCGCTCACCGACCGGCTGCGCGCAAAGACTCCTGATCCGGCCACGCCGAAAGCGGTCATCGCGATCATCGCTGACTTCGCGAAAGAGCTCGGCGACTTCGACCGCGTATCGGTTGGCTTTCCCGGTGTTATCAAGAAGGGTGTTGTCTACACCGCCGCCAATCTCGATAAGAAGTGGATCGAGTTTCCATTCGCGGACGAGCTTTCGAAGGCGCTGGGCAAACCGGTACGCGTGGCTAACGACGCCGTGGTACAAGGCCTGGGTGGAGTCAGCGGGATCGGCGTGGAACTGGTGATCACGCTCGGCACCGGCATGGGCGCCGGTCTGTACATCGACGGCGTGCCGATTCCGTCGCTGGAGATGGGCCATCACCCGTTCCGCGGCCACAAGACCTATGAGGACTATCTCGGGCGGCGGGCACTCGCCAGAGAAGGCCGCAAGAAGTGGAACAAGCGCCTGAAAGAGGCCATTGATCAGCTGTTTGGCGTGTTCTATTATGACCGGCTCTTCATCGGCGGCGGAAATGCGGCGAAGATCACCATGAAACTTCCCAAGAACGCCAAGATCATTTCCAACGAAGACGGGATCCTCGGCGGGATCAAGCTGTGGGAGCGGGATCAGGATGAGCTGCGACAGTAGAAGCTGTATTCGAATGACAGGTTTAGCGCCGTGGATAGCGCAAGCAAGAAAACGATCACCCTAGGACGAGTTCTTGCCTGGAATATCGTTGGCACGCTTCTCGCCGGCGTTTATCACTATCTCACTGGAACTTCCCTTCAAATTGTCGTTATCACTTCCGGCATCATGCTCGTCGTTTTCAACCTTTACATTCTGTTCGCCTTCAATGTTTGGGGAGCGGATGACGAAGCCACGGGCAAAACCCAGGCAGCGAATGGGAAACGACGCTCAGGAAGAAAGCGATTGAGCCTCGCCTTCTGGGCGATCGGGTTTGGTGGCGCAGTTCTGTTCACGTGCTTTTGGGTTTTCGGATTCATTTACTTGCTTACTCACTCACAGCGTCACTTCTTCGGCGCTCTTTTATTCGCCGCCGGCGGAATTTGGCTGGCGAAAGAAGCGTGGAGAATGTTTCGAGAAGAAAAGGGTACGCTCTGAGCCGACAGGTCGGCGATTTCGACTCTCCCTACCCGCTGTGTGATAATCGCTAGTTTCCACTTTTCTGCGTGACGCCACCAGCCCGAGCGTCGCTTACCCGGAGGAATGTTTGGATTTCCAGCTCTCGGACGAACAGCTGCAGCTGAAGAACATGGTTCGCGATTTCGCGGAGCGCGAGATTGCGCCCAACGTTATGAGGTGGGACGAGCCCGGCACATTTCCGCTGGAAACCTACAAGGAACTGGGCAAGCTCGGGTTGATGGGCACGATCTTTCCGACGGAATACGGTGGCGCCGGCATGGGCTATGTCGAGTACGTCACCGCTGTCGAGGAATTATCCCGCGTAGATGGGTCGATCGGCATCACCGTGGCCGCGCACACGTCACTGTGCTCGAATCATATCTTCATCGCCGGCAACGAAGAGCAGAAACGCAAATACGTTCCCAAGCTGGCGACGGGCGAGTTCCTCGGCGCATGGGGATTGACGGAACCCGGATCGGGGTCGGATGCCGGCGGAGCGCGTTGCACCGCGGCGCGCAAGGGCGGCAAGTGGGTGCTCAACGGCAACAAGACTTTCATTACTAATGGCCACTATGCGGACGTCGCAGTCGTGATTGCGGTCACTGACAAGACAGCCCACACCCACGGATTATCAGCTTTTGTAGTGGAGAAAAACACGCCGGGATTTCGTGCGGGCAAGAAAGAGAACAAGCTGGGACTGCGCGCCAGCGACACGTCGGAGCTGATTTTCGAGGACTGTACGATTCCCGCCGAGAACCTGCTCGGCCACGAAGGCGAAGGCTTCATCGATGCGATGAAGGTGCTTGACGGCGGGCGCATCTCGATCGCCGCGCTCGGGCTTGGCATGGCGCAGGGCGCGTATGAATGCGCGTTGAAGTATTCGAAGGAGCGCAAGCAGTTCGGCAAGGCGATCAGCGAATTCCAGGCGATCGGATTCAAGCTGGCCGATCTGGCAACCGAGATTGATGCCGCGCGGCTGCTGACGCATCGCGCAGCGGCGATGAAAGACGCCGGCATGAAGACCACGCTGGAGTCGTCAATGGCCAAGCTCTTCACCAGCGAAGTAGCGGTGCGCGCCGCCAATGAGGCCGTACAGATTCACGGCGGTTATGGCTTCATCAAGGACTATCCGGCGGAGAAGTTCTATCGCGACGTGAAGCTGTGCACC
>JASHXK010000368.1 GCA_030043575.1 Terriglobales bacterium | reverse complement strand
TGGAGACGCTCGCCGGAAGCTTCCGCGCGCGTTACGTCATCAATTGCGCCGGACTCTACAGCGACACCATCACCCGCATGGCCGGCGTCAAGACCAACCTGGAGATTGTTCCTTTCCGCGGCGAGTACTACGAAGTCCGGCCGGAACGCCGTTCCCTGGTGAAGAACCTCATCTATCCGGTTCCCGATCCGCGCTTTCCGTTTCTCGGCGTGCATTTCACGCGTCGCGTGAACGGTAGCGTTGAAGCCGGCCCCAACGCGCTGCTGGCCTTTCGCCGCGAAGGTTACACCGGCGCGCCGCCCGATCTCGGCGAAGCTATGGAGACGCTGCGCTTCCCCGGCTTCTGGAAGATGGCCAAGAAATACTGGCGCATGGGCATGGCGGAGCAGTACCGCTCGTGGGTGAAATCGGCGTTCACCAGGGCGCTACAGAAGATGGTTCCGGAGCTGCAGGAGTCCGATCTCGCGCAGGGCGGTTCCGGAGTGCGCGCGCAAGCCGTCGACGCCAACGGCAATCTGCTCGACGACTTTTATTTCGTGCACAGCGCCCGCATGATTCACGTCTGCAATGTGCCGTCGCCTGCAGCAACCGCATCGCTGGAGATTGGCAAGGAGATCGTCGAGATGATGGCGCAGCATTTCAATCTGGAAGCCGCGGCGACGAGCAACGATGGGAACGGCGCGCGCCGCTCAGTTCCGTCCAGGGCCTAATGCCACAGATGGATCTTCCCAGCGTGACGATGCTTCAGATTCAACCAATCGGCTGAGAGGCTAAGTCGATCAGAAACTGCGCCTGTTCTGGCGTCAGCTCGGGCGGGTGATACCTAATCTGGGTGAGCGCATTGCCCGTAAAGAAGTGATAGAAGATGAGAGCAGTAAGATAGGATCCCGCAACGCTGGGATGATGGTGATCCGCGGCGTAGAGATCGGGCGCGTTCGATTGTTCTTCAGCATAAGCCCAATAGCGTCCAACGAGCACGACGGCCATACCGAAGTGCCTGGCAAGAGCGCTGGATTGGGCGTCAATATCCTCCTGCACCTGATCCGGAGTCTGGCGGAAGAAGTAGGAGCGCGGGTCGCTGTACGCGGGGCTGCCGGCTTTATCCGCCCAGGTTTCATACAGGATTGGCGTTGCCCGGACTTGCCGGGCGGCCTGGGTCCAGTTGTCAACGGCTGCGTAGGTGTCATCAATTCTCGCTTGCGAGCCCGTCCACTGACTTTGCTCCTGCAGCACAAGATAATCCCAATGCTGTTGCTTGAGGACATTTGAGGCTTGGGCACTGTGGAACATATAGTTCAAATCCGCTCCGCCTCTGGTCACGGAGCGCACCTCCAGCTGCACCTTGTTGGTCGCATCAGAGGAAGCGATTTGAACTACCATGTCCGGTATGTCGTTGACGTAAGTAAAGCTGTTGCCGATAAACAGTATGCTTACGGTTCTGGTTGGTTCTCCTACTATCCTGGAAACCGCGGCCTTCGTTGCAACGGGCACTCCTGCCATCACTCGCAAGACGATTTCCATAAGGAAGAAAAAGCCGACCACCATTGCCGCGATGCGTGCCGCGCGTTTCGACCGGGCAAACATGAGCGTGGAATCTGGCGGGTCTCCGCTTGCTGTGGTTTGCTGCGACTGTGACAGCAGAACAGCCAGGCCCCGCAGAAACAGAGGAACCCCGACAGCCAGGAAGACGATGAGTCCGAGAGGCAGGAGCGCTCTATGCCAATCCAGTCCGAGCAGCGGTCCGGCAACCGCGAGCAGGAAGACAAGTGCGATTACAATACACGCTCCGGCAATGTAGTCCCAGGTTCGTGATGTCACAGATATCCCGGAGCGCGCGGACTATGTGGTCGCAAGCGACGCTACAGTAATGTACTCCGGAAAGTATCCGCCATGAGAGCCAATCGCGAACATGGCAGAGGCCTCCGCCTGAGGGCTTACGGCGTAATCGCAAAGACGACATTCTTCAGATCGGCACCGTAAACGTTGCCGGCGGTATCCACTACTAAGGGACCGACTGGGGTTGCCCCATCGCTACCGTCGGTGAAGTTGTGAAGATTGGTGAAGTACCAGCCATTGTTTTCGGGAGTCAACTCGAAGACAAAACCAGAGGTGTACCCAGCCCCTTCTGCGGCGGCGTAAAGATTGCCGGCTTGATCCATGACCACGCCACCGAACGGACCGGGGGCATCCTCGGGGTTTCCGGTAACGGAATAAATCATGGTGAATTCACCGCTGGAGGGAACGAACTGGAAGATGCCGCCGCCGCCGGCTGGACCGTTGGTATCGAGAGTGCCATAGAAGTTGCCGGAGGGCTCGCGTAGCAAACTCCCGCTCGGACCCCCTCCGGTGGCGGCGCTAAAGCCAAAGACGTTGGTTTCCGTCCATCCGGAAGATGAAGGACTTAACTTAAAAATACTGCCGCAGGGATCGGGCAGCTGAGGGTCGCCGCAGTCTTGCTCGCCGCCGTAGGCTTGAATGCCCCACAGGTTTCCCTGGCTGTCAAACACCACTCCTCCGCCGGGAGCGCCGGAGGTACCACCAGGAAACGAGTACAAAATGTTGAAGATCCAGCCGCCGTTCGAGGGCGTCAACTCGAAGACGCTGCCATCGTACGGGCTAGTCACGGCCGCCGCGCTGGCGGTGCCGTAAAGGTTCCCCGCTTGGTCAAGCGTCAGGTAGCCTAACGGGTAGTCACCGTCAGCCTGGCCGGTGAACCGATACAGAATGGTTTTGGTCCATTCGCAGGATGATGTCGAGCATATGTTCGGTGGCGGAGACAGCTTAAAGACCGTACCGCAGCCAAATCCAAACCCGCATCCGGTTCCACCGCCCCAGATGGTTGTACCGTAGACGCTGCCGTCGGACCCGATGGTCAGCGGCCCTTCAGGGTTCCATCCATCGTCGGCCCCGGTAAAGCTGTAGAGAAGGCTGAAAGTCCACGAGGAGCCGTGGCGCGTCAACTTGAATACCGTACCGCAGCCGTAATCATCGGGGCAGGGATAGATTCCGCCGTTGGCGGCAGTGCCGTAAAGGTTGCCGGCTCGATCGGCGACCAACCCGTTCCCAGTACTGTTGCCTTGGGTTGTGCCGTTCAAAGTATACAGAACGGTGAAGGTCTGCGCCCCTGCGGCCCGCGATGCGAGCGGTGCCAGCGCAAGAAACATCGCCAATGAGATGGCGAGCTTGCTGAGGCGACGGTTAATTTGTAGACGAGTTCTGCCTGCAAGCCTCATCTTGATACTCATATCTCTTCTCCTTCGATTAATGGCGATCGGACAGGCCCGTGATCTCCCACACCGTGCCGCACCCGACGGTGTCGTATCCAATGCAATCCGACAGGTTGCCGCCAATGGTGGTGCCACCGTAGAGATTACCGCTGCTGTCCAATGCCACGGCGCCAGCAGGATAGCCTCCGTCGCTCTGCCCGGTGAAGTCGTAAAGATCGGTAAGCGTCCACAATCCGCCGGAATTGGCTAGCTCGAAGACCCAGCCGTAACCGTGAGCACCGCCCTCATTACAGGTTCCATAAAGATCACCGGCTGTGTCCCTGGCGACGGATCCCGGATAACAGGAACGGCCGGAGAAAGTGTAGAGTGTAGAGTAATTCCAGCTTCCGTCTGACGGCGTCAATTCAAAGACGCTAGCATTTGCGACTCCGCTCTCGGTAACCGTGCCATAGAGATCGCCGGACGGATCCATGACTAAGTCTTCCGGGTAAGCCGAATACCCAGTGCTGGTGAGGGGAAAGTTATAGAGGATATTTTCTGTCCACGTTCCCCCGGAGGGCGACAACTCATAAACCGTCCCGCCTTGTAACGTCCCTCCGTACCACGTCGTCCCATAGAGATTTCCGGCCGGGTCGAAGATCACACCAAACTTTGGCTGCCACCCGTCGATGCCATTGTTCTGGAAGCTATGAGGGATACTCTCGGTCCACCCTCCGGCGGACGGCGACAGCTCCCAAACGATTCCGGCGCCGTAAGCTCCTCCATATTGCGTAGTGCCGTATAGGTTCCCCGCCTGATCGAAGGCTGGGCTCACGGATTCCGGCCACACCCCGTCATTTGATTGTCCGGTAAAGGCATGGAGCACGGTTTCGCTCCAATAGCAGATAGCCGTTTTGCACGCTGTGGCTGGTGGTTGCAATTCATAAACCGTGCCACACCCGTCGCCGCCGCAGCCGCCACTGCCGCCTAAAAAGGTCGTGCCATACAGAGCGCCGTTTGGGCCGACGGTTACGCTCGCAAACGGTTGAGCCCCATCGCTGCCGTCCGCGAACTCCCAGAGCGGGCTCACCGTCCAACCTGAACCCCGCTGCGCCAGCTTGAACACTGTGCCCCACCCGTGAGTTCCGCCCTCAAACGTCGTTCCGTAGAGAATTCCTGGACCAGCGACGGTCACACCGTTAGGACTTTCGCCATCCGTTCCGCCGGTGAAGGCGTGCAAGACGCTGAATGTCTGCGCCTCTGTGGCCTGGGTTACGAAGAGTGCCCACGCAAGGACCGTCGCCAATGAGATGGCGACCTTGCTCAGGCGACAGTTAGTTTCTAGACGAGTTCTGCCTGCAAGCCTCATCTTGATACTCATATCTCTTCTCCTTCAATTAATGGCGATCGGACAGGCCCGTGATCTGCCAGACCGTGCCGCAACCGGCGTAATCCAAGCCGCATTCGAAGATTCCGCCTTTGCTCGCCGTGCCATAGAGATTCCCGCTGCTGTCAAAGACGA
>JASHXK010000367.1 GCA_030043575.1 Terriglobales bacterium | reverse complement strand
AGAAGGTGATTCAAGAGCTGGCCTTCAGGCCCTGAGGGAGATGCCCTCAGCGGCTGAAGCCAGACAAAAAGAAACGTAACGGCACGCCTGAAGGCGCGCCCCTTCAAAGAATCTGAGGACTAAACATGTATCGCTCGAGTCCATTTGATCTCGGAAATCCGATCGCCGATTTCGACGCCATTCGCATCAGTCTGGCTTCACCGGAAAAGATTCGCAGCTGGTCGCACGGTGAAGTCACCAAGCCCGAGACGATCAACTACCGCACCTTCAAGCCGGAGCGTGATGGCTTGTTCTGCGCCCGTATCTTCGGTCCGGTCACCGACTGGGAGTGCTTGTGCGGCAAATACAAGCGCATGAAGCACCGCGGAGTGATTTGCGACAAGTGCGGGGTGGAAGTCACGCTGTCCAAAGTTCGCCGCGAGCGTCTCGGTCACATCGAGCTGGCATCGCCTTGCTCGCATGTGTGGTTCTTCAAGGGACTGCCCAGCCGTATCGGGCACATCCTCGACATCTCGCTGCGGGATCTGGAGTCAGTGCTCTACTTCGAAGCCTATGTCGTGGTCGAGCCCGGCGACGCGCCAGTGAAAGGGCGCGAAGTCATCAAGGACGAAACTAAGTATCGCGAACTCGATCAGGAATTTCGCGCCAGCGGCTTCAAGGCCATGATGGGTGCGGAAGCCATCAAGGAGCTTCTGAAGCGCGTCGAGGTCGAGACCATGTCGACCGAGCTGCGCGAGAAGATGCGGACAGAAACTTCTGTCCAGAAGCGGCTGAAGTACGCCAAACGCCTGAAGGTTGTCGAGGCCTTCCGCAAGAGCGGAAATAAGCCGCAGTGGATGATCTTGGATGTGATCCCGGTGATTCCGCCGGAGCTTCGTCCTCTGGTTCCACTTGATGGCGGCCGCTTTGCGACGTCCGATCTGAACGATCTTTATCGCCGCGTCATCAACCGCAATAACCGGTTGAAGAAGCTGATGGATCTGCACGCGCCGGAAGTCATCGTCCGCAACGAAAAGCGCATGCTGCAAGAAGCTGTCGATGCGCTCTTTGACAACGGACGCCGTGGCCGTGTGCTGCGTGGCGCGAACAACCGTCCGTTGAAATCGCTCTCCGACACGCTGAAGGGCAAGCAAGGACGGTTCCGGCAGAATTTGCTGGGCAAGCGCGTCGACTACTCCGGCCGTTCGGTCATCGTGGTCGGCCCCGACCTCAAACTGCATCAGTGCGGCCTGCCGAAGAAGATGGCGCTGGAGCTGTTCAAGCCGTTCATCTATCACCGGCTGGAGCAAACCGGGCACTGCACCACCATCAAGCAGGCAAAGGAAATGGTGGAGGCGCAGGAACCCATCGTATGGGACATCCTGGAAGAGGTGATCAAAGATCACCCGGTTCTGCTGAACCGCGCGCCAACTCTTCACCGCCTCGGCATTCAGGCCTTCGAGCCGGTGCTGGTGGAAGGCAAAGCCATCAAGATTCACCCTCTGGTCTGCACCGCCTTCAATGCGGACTTCGACGGCGATCAGATGGCAGTGCACATCCCGCTGTCACCGGAAGCGCAGGTGGAAGCCAGCGTGCTGATGCTGGCTTCGCACAATATCCTTTCGCCGGCTTCCGGCCAGCCGATCACCGTGCCCACGCAGGACATGGTTCTCGGTATTTATTACCTGACTAAAGCCAAGCCCGGTGCCAAAGGCGAAGGCCGCGCGTTTGCCAACATCGATGAGGTGTTGCTGGCGAAGGAAATGGGCGAGGTGGAAACGCTAACCCCGATTCGTTTGCGCTACACAGGCGAAGTAATTGACCTGATGACCGCCTACGACGATCAGGACGTGATCCACACCGAGCCGACGAATTTCGACCGGCAGTACATCTCGACGACCGTCGGCCGCGCCATCATGAACGACCATCTCAAGCGCGGCGCACCTGAGATGCCCTACGTCAACGGCCTGCTGAAGAAGAAGGGTGTCGGCAATTTGGTGAACTATTGCTACTTGCGCTTCGGGCTCGAGACCACGGTGCGGATGCTGGACGGCGTCAAGCAACTGGGCTTCCAGTACGCCACCCGCGCCGGTCTGTCGATCGGCATCGACGATATGGTCATCCCGCAAGGCAAGCAGGCGCTGGTGAAGGAGGCAGAGAAGGCTGCTATCGCCGTACAACAGCAATATCTGGACGGCGCCATCACCAATGGCGAGCGTTACAACAAGGTCGTCGAAATTTGGTCGGGCATTACCGAAAAGGTAGCAGACGAGATGTTCGAGGCCATGCAGCAGGAAGACAAGGCCGGCGAGCTCAATCCAATCTACGTCATGGCCGATTCCGGCGCTCGCGGATCGAAGCAGCAAATCCGTCAGCTCTCCGGAATGCGCGGCCTGATGGCCAAGCCGTCGGGCGAGATCATCGAGACGCCGATCACGGCGAACTTCCGCGAAGGCCTCACCGTGTTGGAGTACTTCATCTCCACCCACGGCGCGCGTAAGGGATTGGCCGATACCGCTCTCAAGACCGCGGACTCCGGCTACCTCACGCGTCGTCTGGTCGACGTGGCGCAGGACGTGATCATCAGCGAATACGATTGCGGGACGGTCGATGGCATTTACGTCAACTCCATCGTGGAGTCGGGCGAAATCATTGAGCCGCTGCGCGACCGTATCGTTGGCCGCGTCTCGCTGGAGAAGATAAAAGACTACGAGGGCAACATCATCGTCGACATCAACCAGGAGATCACGGAAGACCTGGCGAACGCAGTACAGGCGGCGGGGATCGAGCGGGTGAAGATTCGCTCGGTGTTGACCTGCGAGTCAAAGCGCGGCGTCTGCGTGATGTGCTATGGCCGTAACCTGGCGACCGGCCG
>JASHXK010000366.1 GCA_030043575.1 Terriglobales bacterium | reverse complement strand
ACCTGGTAATCGCCATATCCCTCGATTGTTACCTGATGCCAACTGGTCTCGGAACCGTTGCCGACGGCCGCGCTGGCCACAGTCTTTCCCATCAGGACGACGACTTGCGGCGCATCACTGATGCTGGTGCCGCCGTTAAAACGCAGATTCTCAATGCTGACGTGGCCGGTTCCGCTGAAATCCAGGCACACCTGGTTATTGCTGGAAGCTTCATGACATAAGATCGTCGACTGCAGGCCCGCGAAAGAACTCGAGCCGATGAGCCGCAGACGGTGCTCAAGGTTGGAGAAATCAAGCTGGGTGACGACGCAGGGTGTGGTGCCGGGAATAAGGATCGTATTCCCGTTTTTCGAGTTGCGGACGAGATTAATGATCTTTTGGATCGCCGCCGTGTCGTCGCTTTGTCCATCGCATTTGGCGCCGAAGTTCATGACATTCAGGACGCCCGTTGCCGGGGTAGGTCCGGGACCGGTTGCCGTTTGAGCATGAACGATGCAGGTACAGGAAACGCAAAGCACAAGCGCGATGATGCTGGTGCGCCGCAGTCGATCGATCATGAGTTTCTCCCTTTGGCTATCGTTACGGAAGGAAGCCTGGCTCGCGGCCGATCAGTCGCCGCGCCGCATTCTACCATGAGGTTAGATGCATCCAATCGCTGCGGTGCGCTGCTGTGCGGCTAGCGCGTGAAAACGATGCCATCGTCCACTTCTTCTTTGTCGTACATCTCCTGCAGCACAGGCTGAAACTGCTCTCTGGTCAAATTGAGGTTTCTGGTTGGAATGAACAGGCTGGAGAAATGCGGTTCGATGAGTGCCAGCAGCTGCGTAACGGAGACGCCGCTGACATTCTTCAGATGATGGGGGACGAATTCCATGCACAAGACCTGGGCTGCAGCCAGCAGCCGGGGCATGCCTCCCAACGCGAAGTACTCGGAGCCTTCGATGTCCATGAAGATCACGTCGAAGGTGCGGCCGGCCAGTAGATCATCCAAACGGCGGCCTTTTACCGCGATGACCTCGGGTGAGTCAGAGAAGTACATGTACTTGTGGACCTTGGGCATGCGCTTCGATCCGCCGGGGTTCACGCGATTCATCAGAAACTGCAACTCCTCGTCTTTATCGGAGGCAGCGCAGTTGATGGTTTCGACGTTGGTGCAGCCGTTCAGAAGCACATTGAGCTGCAAGAGATGAAAGGTTCGGGGGTTCGCCTCGATCGCGACCACCGATCGGCAGGACTTGGCGATCGGGACCGCGATCGCCCCGATGTGGCTGCCTACGAAAAGAACATCGGAAGCTGGCGTTGCATATCGGCGGAGGCGTTGAATCTCCTCCCAGCCGTATTCACCGTCGTAGGAAAGCTTGCGCCCAACATTCTGATCTTCGAGATCAATGAGAAGCAGCCCATTGCGACCATTGGCCAGCAGGGCCTCCACGTGCTTGCCGACTATCCCCCGTTTCAGCCGGCTGAAACGCTCCCACAGGAACAACTTTGCGGGCAGCGGTACAAGTGCAGACAGGCGCATTGCGCGGGATCCCTTAACCTACGTGATTGCGGTTCCACGAATCAGCTGCCGGCGACGAACCCTGCCGCTGTCGAATGCCTCTATTGCGATTTTGCGGAACCCACTCACGATAATTCACCCTCCTCACCGCTGTCGATGGTAACCTCGCTCACTCACGATAAGTTGCATGGGCTAATCCCCTATTAGTGCCATTGTTACGTCTGTGTAATCTTGTTAGACTCCAGCCCTACTTTTTCAACTTCATAGCCTGTGCCAGCCCGACAGTCGGAGGAGGGTCCGCTTTGAGGATGGTGTATCTCAGCGCTTGCGCTGATCGTGTGCTCCCGCTCAGAATAACCGTAAAATACCTGGCCGCTATTGCTGCGATCATGCTGGCCCTGCCGGCCGGCTTGGCCGGCCAGGCTACGGTTACGACTGAAAGGAACGACAACCTTCGTACGGGACAGAACGTAAACGAGACGGTCCTCACCCCCGCCAATGTCGCCAGCGCCAACTTCCAAAAGCTTTTCTCGCAAACGGTCGATGGCTATGTCTATGCGCAACCGCTGTATGTGCCGAATGTCAACATTCCCGGCAACGGCGTTCACAACGTCATTTATGTCGCGACCGAGAACGACAGTCTCTATGCGTTCGACGCCGACAGCAACACTGGGAACAATTTCAATCCGCTTTGGCACGTGACTTTCATCAATCCTTATGACGGTATAACCCCCATTTCCGACAGTGACGTGAACTGTTACACCGGTGTCTACCCTCAGATTGGCATCACCAGCACGCCGGTGATCGACATGAGTACAGGCACGATCTATGTGCTGGTCGAAACCAAGGAGAACGGCAACTTCTTCCAGCGCCTGCACGCGCTGAACATCAGCAACGGCCAGGAGTTATCGGGGAGTCCGGTCGTAATCGCGGGATCGGTGCCAGGAAGTGGGGCAGGAAGTTCGGGAGGCATACTCACTTTTGACCCGCTCATGGAGCTCCAGAGGTCGGCACTGCTGCTCACCAGCGGGGGCAATCTCTTCCTCGCCTGGGCCTCCTACTGCGACAATCCGCCCTTTCATGGCTGGGTCATGTCGTACAACAAGGCGACACTGCAGCAGAACGGTATTTGGGCGTCCACAGCCAATGGCAGTGATGGTGGTATTTGGATGAGCGGCAGCGGTCTAGCCACCGATGGACGCGGCAGCATT
>JASHXK010000040.1 GCA_030043575.1 Terriglobales bacterium | reverse complement strand
GCTTCGAGATTCCAGTTGCCGAGCATCGCCCTTCCAACTTCGCGTCCGGCGAAAAGCCAAGCTGGGAGCTGTATTCCAAGTGCGTGCACTGTGGGCTGTGTCTGGATCAATGCCCGACCTATCGCGTGCTGGGCACGGAGATGGATTCGCCGCGCGGCCGCATCTATCAGATGCTGCAGGTCGATGCAGGCAGGCTGGAGCTAGGAGAATCGTTCGTCACGCACATTGATCGCTGTCTGGGATGCTTGAATTGCCAGACGGCATGCCCGTCGGGCGTGCATTACGGCAGCCTTCTGGAAAGCGCACGGTCGCAGATTGACCAGAATTATCGCCGCCCATGGATGCACCGCCAGCTGCGCGATCATTTCTATCGACGCGTGTTGCCTTCGTTCCGGAAATTGTCGCGATCGGCAAGATTGCTGCGCTTTTATCAGCGTTCTGGACTGCGAAGCCTGGCGCGCTCGACCGGAGTGCTGAAGCTGCTGGGCGTCTCCAAACTTGACGCGCTGGCGCCGCAGATTGATAGCGACTTTTCGTTTCGCGATTTGGGCAAGACTTTTCCGGCAGAGGGAACACGTCGAGGACGCGTGGCTTTGCTGATCGGCTGCATCGCCAGTGTCGCCTTCGCCGAGTTGAATCGCGCGACCCTCCGCGTGCTGACGAAGAACGGCATCGAGGTCTGTATTCCCGAAAATCAGAGTTGTTGCGGTGCGCTGCACGCGCATGCAGGCATGCTGGAGCCGGCGCGCGCGCAGGCTCGCCGCAATATCGATGCGATGCTCCGGCCGGAGTTTGATGCGATTGTGGTAAACGCTGCCGGCTGTGGCGCAACCATGAAAGAGTATGCTGCGCTGCTGGAGCACGATCCGGCTTATGCCGCGCGGGCGGCCGAGTTTGCAGCTAAAGTCCGTGACGTCACCGAATACCTCGCCGCCGTGGGATTGACCGAACCGAAGCGAAAGCTTGCCAAGCGTGTAACCTACTCCGATCCCTGTCACCTGGCTCATGCGCAGAATGTTCGCAAGCAGCCCCGTGCTTTGCTGAAAACCATCGGCGCCGAGTTGGTCGAGATGCAGCGCGCGGATTCCTGCTGTGGCAGTGCGGGCGTCTACAACGTTGTGCAAAACGAAATCTCCATGAAGGTTTTGGACGAGAAGATGAACTACGTGGCGATGGTTCAGCCGGAGATCATCGCAACGGCGAATGTGGGGTGCATGTTGCAGCTCGCAGCCGGCGCCAAGCGCAAAGGCTTGCATGCCGAAGTCGTGCACGTTGTCGAACTGCTCGACCGGGCATATTAGGCCCTTACGTTGCCAATACAGCCTGCCGCAGCAAGGAAGATAGTTCCTCTGGATGGCTGATGGGAGGCCGGCAGGAGAAATTTGTACAGACAACGGCAACAGATCTCCCTTGTTTCAGCCCTGGCAAGTTCGGAATTGTCTCCGCTAATACAGGCGGCAGGTTCTGTGCGACGGCTTCGCTGTCGGTCAGATGCACGACCGACTTGTTCACGGCGAAGGGCGCGATCGCAGCTTGCAACAGCGCGTCAGCATTCTCGTCTTCGCCGACCACCACCACCTGCGTGTGCGCTCGCGACAACCACGTCGCCGCGATGCCGTAGGTTCCGGCGTAAATCCCAAACTGCTCCGCCGCGCCGGCGAACACCGTTAGCGTGCTCTCCGCGATGTCATGGTAGCGCGCCTCATTTGTGTAAGCGTGAAGTCTCAGCAGCGCAATCGCGGCGCTTGGATTCCCGGCCGGCGTCGGCGAATCCTGAAACGGTTTACGGCGCGCCGAGAGCGCGCCGAGCTGCAGCCTTTCTTCCAGCGATGCTTCGGTGTCGAAGAAGCCGCCGGACTCCGCGTCCGCGAAGCGCTTGATCATCTCATCCGCAATTCGGCGGGCGAAGTTGAAATAGCTGATCGCACCCGTTGCTTCGTAGGCGTCAAGGCATGCGAGCGCAGTAAAGGCGTAATCGTCCAGCATACCGCGAACGGTCCAGGTTAGCCCTGAAGGGCGAACCTGGGGCACCGCAGCATTGGGCACCGAGGCAATCGGCTCGGCATAAGCGACTACATGCGCAAGCCCGCGTTCTTCGTGCCACGCCTCCGCGAGAATACGATCGAGCGAGCGCAACGCGAACTGGCGAGCATCGCCGAGCTGAAGCACCCGCGCTGCCTGCAGGTATGCCGACACGCACATCGCATTCCAGTTCACATAAACCGTCTTGTCGACGAACGGGGCCGGCCGCTGCAACCGTGCCGCATACAACTTGCTGTGCACTGCGGCCAGCAAGTCCAGCGCTTGCGTGATATCGATGCCCATGCGCGACGCAACTTCTTCCGGCAGAGCTCGCACCCACAGGACGTTCTTGGCGGGATTGTGATGCATCTCGCCCGTCGCCTCGATGTCGTAGTGCAGTGCGGCGGCTTCGAACTCCTCTTCGCTCAGAACAGCTTTAGCTTCGTCGGCCGTCCAGGTGAAGTAATCGCCATCGTCATCGAGATTGATGTCCGCATCCTGCGAGGCATAGAAGCCGCCATGCTCGCGATCGCTCAGCCATTCGTCCATCCAGCGGATGATGTCGCGCGCTACGTGTGCGTAGAAGTCGAGGCCGAATACCTGATAGCCGTGCACATAGTTCTTCAGCAGCTCCGAGTTGTCGTAGGACATTTTTTCGAAGTGCGGCACGGTCCAGTGCTCGTCGACCGAGTAGCGATGAAAGCCGCCGGCGAGCTGGTCGTAGACGCCGCCACGCGCCATGTGGGTCAGGGTCGTCGTGATCACGGTCGCGACGCGCTCTTCACCGCTGCGCCTGTACCAGTCCATCAGCAGATCGAGTGCGGCGGGGTGTGGGAACTTGGGCGCGCTGCCGAATCCGCCGTTGCGCTCGTCGAAGATGGGCAGCGCCGACTGCACCATGACGCCGACCAGCCGCGGCGAAAATTGCGCCTCTCGACCGGCGAAATTCTCCGCATTGGTCAGCACATGCATAGCTTCGTCTGCCGACTTGAGCACTTCGTCACGACGGTTGCGATAGGCATCGGCAATTGCCAGCAGAATCTTCTTGAAGCTCGGCCGCCCCCACTGATCGATCGGCGGAAAATACGTTCCACCGTAAAACGGTCTGCCATCGGGAGTCAGGAACACGGTAAGCGGCCAGCCACCAGTGCCGGCAATCGCGGAAACCGCAAGCTGGTAGCGGCTGTCGACGTCCGGGCGCTCATCGCGATCGACCTTTACAGCGATGAACTCGCGATTGATGATCTCGGCGGTTTCGGAGCTCTCGTAGGACTCGCGATCCATCACGTGACACCAGTGACACCACACCGCGCCGATGTCCAGCAGGATGGGCTTGTTCTCGCGCTTGGCAGCGGTGAAGGCTTCCTCGCCCCACTCGTGCCACTGAATCGGCTGATGCATTGCCGAGCGCAGGTAGGCCGATGAGGCGCGGGCGAGAGAATTGTTAGCTTCCGACATGAGGGGTTCAGTCTAGCAGGGGCAAGATAAAGATCACCACGGAGGCACAGAGATCACGGAGAAGCTTTTCTTTAGGACAAAACTCTGTGTTCTCCGTGTCTCCGTGGTGAAAGGGATTTCAGCAAGTGTTTTATAGTCTCCCCATGGGTAAAGGTGCGCCGCTGCGCTGGCTGGAAAACAAGCTGTTGGCACGCCACGTGCGCGGACGCGGGGTTGAGATTGGCGCTCTGTGGCGGAAGTTTCCGGTGCCGAGCAAGGCCAAAGTGTATTACGTCGATCGTCTTTCCAAGGAAGATCTTCACCAGCATTACGCGGAGGTCACCACGCCGGTTGTCCGGCCGGATTTAGTCGCCGACGCCATGCAGTTGCCGTTTCCTGCCCGCGGCCTGGATTTCCTGATTGCCAGTCATGTTTTGGAGCATCTACCGTTCCCGCTCGCAGCGCTCCGGCATTGGTATGACGTGCTGCGGCCGGGCGGCGTTCTGCTGCTGAAGATTCCCGATAAGCGCTACACCTTCGACGTTCGGCGAGAGCGCACACGGCTGCAACACCTCATCGCTGAAGACAACGCAACCGACAATTTTGATAAGCAAGCCCATTTTGAGGATTGGGTCGAAAACGTTGTAGGACGGAAGCGCGGGACAATCGAGTTTCGCCAGGAAGTTGTCCGATTGCTGGAATCCGATTACAGCATTCACTATCACACCTGGATTGACGAAGACGTGCGCGAAATCGTGCAGTACACTCGCACCGTTGCGGGCCTGCGCTGGGAGCCTGTGGTGTTTTGGGATGCGCACGTCTACCGGAAGGAGTGCATCCTGTTGCTTCAGCGGAGCGCCGAGCATTCCGGATGAACCACACGCTGTGTAGACTGTGGGGGCACACCATGACCAGCCAGCAGGCTTTGGCGAGACTCATCGAGGGCGTAAGGAAATTCCAGCGCGAGGTTTATCCGGCGCAGCGCGAAGTCTTTCATGGCTTGAAACACCGGCAGGAACCGATCGCGATGTTCTTCACCTGTGCCGACTCCCGCATACTCCCCAATGTGCTGCTGCAGACCGGGCCCGGTGAAATCTTCACCGAGCGCACGCCGGGTAATATCGTCCCCAAATACAGTGACCACGTAGGCGGCGTGACGGCCAGCATGGAGTTCGCGATTCTGGCTCTGCAGGTGCCGCTCATCATCGTGTGCGGACATACCGACTGCGGCGTGGTAAAGGCGCTGTTGGAGCCGGAGCGCGCCTCCGGCATGCCCGCGCTGCAAAGCTGGATGCGGCATTCGCTGCCCGCACGCGAACGTCTGCTCCGTGAACCATCCGATACGTCCCGATCAAGGGAAGACCGCCTCAGACGGCTCACCGAGTACAACGTCCTCACGCAGCTTGAAAATCTGAAAACGCATCCCGCAGTCGAGTCCAGTTGCGCTCGCGGTGACCTTGTGCTGGAAGGCTGGGTGTACGACATCGGCGATGGTTCGGTGTGGTCAACTCGGGATGAGGCAGGCCGCTTCGAAGTGCTCGGGTAGGGCGGATCCTTCAGGCCGGCGTCCAGAGATGCAATCGCAAACCGCTCGATCGCTCTACGGAAGCACGGAAACCAGGTTCGGCGCTGTCACATTGCCGTTGGAATCCTTTAACCCGACGGCAATCTGCGCTACGTCGGTCATGGAATCGGTGTCGATGCGATGCACCGTTCCATCGCTGGTGCCGAAATAGGCATGGGCGCTGTCCGTTGTAATTCCACCGTAGTACGGTATTGCTCCTCCGGTCAAAGGAACATTGTTCGGCGCTCGCGCACTCAGATTGAAATTCAGTACCTGCGGAAGATTGCTGACGATCCAAACCCGGCTGCTGTCGGGACTCATGAACATCTGCGTCGCTGTAAAGGCGCCGGCGCCGAGATCGTACGGTGTGATCGTGCTTTGGGTTGTGACGGGGCATCCGGCGGTTAAGGTCGAGGGCGTCGTGATCAGATCGAGATTTGGTGAGTCGGCGGCGGCAGCTCCGGTCCCGTTGGGCAACGCCTTGATCAGGGTCGGGCTGGTCGCGGTCAGCACCTGATTCTGGGTCTGATTGCAGGTGGAGTAGATCCAAACCAGACTTCCGTCAGCGCTGGTGATATAGGTGAGCCCACCTTGCGCCATGATGTCCAGCGCATTGGCCGCGTTTGTGTTTGATAAGGTCAGGGTGCCAGTGGTTCCGCTCGGACTTCCGAAGCCGAGCAACATTCCCGTAACCCACTCGTTGAAGCCACTGTCGGGGGTATAGGCGTCGGAGGCAACGGTTACAGGCGTCGTGTTACTGGTGATGGTTTCGGTGGAAAGGTCGTAGTAGTTCAGGTTGTGACCCACGGTATCCGACAGCAGCAGGTAGTTTCCGTCCGGAGAAATCGCCTCAATTATTCCGGGCACGTCGAGCGTGGTCACCGCGTCCGAGCTCACATTGAACACCATCAGAGCTGTGGCCGAACCCAGGTAGATGTTGGCCCCAGCGGGATCCCCAATGATGGAGTTTGGGGTGTAGGGCAGCGTGATCGCTGTACCCGGCGTGTCGGTGGAGATATTGAACGGTACCAGCATCGTCGAATTTGTGCTGGCGGCATAAACCGTGGTCGATGTAGCGCCACTGACAGTGGCAGTAACCACGTTCTGGCTGTATTGCGGAGACAAGGATTTATTGCAATTCGGGAAGCTGCAGGTAGCGGTGATGTAGGCGGTGCCGGGAGCGACGGCGGTAATCGTCCCGGGATTGTTCACTGAGCCGGTAGCAGCAACCGTAGCCGTCGCAGTAGAGGAAGAACCCCACGTCAGCGTCGGCTGGACGTATTGGTTATGGGTGTCGTAGACGTCAGCCGTCAGCGCCTGGGTTCCTGTGGGCGACATCGTGAATGAGGTGTTCGAACTACTAGCGCTGTGGACCAGGATGGTAGCCACCGGACAAGTGATATAAGGAGTTCCGACGCTGTTCACCCCGGAAACGCTGGCGAAAATAGTGGTTGTGCCGGGCGTTCCGGCCATCAGTTGCCCCGAGCCGCTGACGGACACGATGCTACTGTCATTGGTGCCAAAGGTGATTGGGCCGACGGTAGAAGTGATGTCACAGGGTGCGGACGGAGAGCATCCGGGAGCCGTCGTGCTAAGCACCTGGGCATAGCCCAACACGATCTGGCCCATGCTGGTGCAGTTCTGATCCAGGATCACCTTTACCTGATTTACCACCTCATGTACGTAAACAGTCGCCGTCGCCATCTTGCCGCTGGCGGTAGCGGTTGCGGTAATCGTGACCACCCCCACTCCCGCCGAACCCGAGGTAGGGGTGCAGTAAATATAGGAAGGGTCCCAAACGCCGCCGCAGACCAAGCCGCCCGGTGAGACGCTGCCAGCGCTGCTGTTGTTGCTGCTGAAGGTGATGTCCGCGGCGATAGCGGTGCCCGACGAATTCTCCGTGGTCGCCGTCAAGGTCGCGACCGCTCCTTGATTCAGCGAAGATACTGACGGGGTTATTGCGATTTGCGAGACGGTAGTGGAGGCGTTACTGCCGCCGCCGCACGCAGGCAGGAATGTGAGAAGAGAAACTGCTGCGACCGCAGCCATGACAGGTACCGCTGAAACCCGCTGCATGTGTCCTCCCCGCCGGTAACTACAGCCAGCGGATGCGCAATCTGTATTATGGCAAACGGAAACAGAAAGTGTAGAGGTTGCTATCAAGTTTCCGCAAGCCGACGACCGACGATTACTGGCTTCTACAGGTTCTGAAACCCAAACTCGCCGAGAATGACTCCCCCTCTCGGGAATTCGAACGGACTCTCGCGATTCGGGCCGTAAGCGGTTGACGACCCCCGATTCCAGTTGCTATATTAAAAAGGTTCTGCGAGTTTTGTTTAGGCCTGCCTGTGCAGTGTTTGGCTGTGCTGCTGTAACTTCATCCTGCAGATCACCTTGCAGATACGGGGTCCCCAGCGACTTTCGTTTCTGTAGTTGCTGGAGTGGAGGGATCCTCGCTGAAACGTGCCTGCGCTTCCACCGGATCTTCTGGTGGGTATGTAGGCTGAGGCAACGAAACGGAGCGCCTTCGTTCCCGTTCTCCGCATCCGGCGATCAGCCAGTGCGGGACGACCACGGTGCCACCGTCGTAAGCCTAACCTGATCGGAAACCAGAATCCCCGGCCGTGCGCCTGGGGAAGTATGGGCAATCGAAACGCTTGCCCAGCCCATGGGTGGCAAGGCTGTTTGCGCTGTGGCGTGGTCGCGGCGGGTGAGATATCGCGGTCATGCGCAGCTGTAAGGCGTGGTAGAGCCGGCCTTCAGGCCGGCGTCCAGCAAGTTTCTGTGAATTGAGCAGGCTTTAGCCTGCGGCACCAAACGAAGGAGCTGCGAAGAGTGCCTACATTTAATCAATTGGTGCGGAAAGGCCGGAGCGCGCCCAACTATAAGACGGCCAGTCCGGCGCTGCAGTCCTGCCCGCAGAAGCGCGGCGTGTGTACCCGCGTATACACCCAGACGCCGAAGAAGCCGAACTCCGC
>JASHXK010000365.1 GCA_030043575.1 Terriglobales bacterium | reverse complement strand
AAGATCCTGGACTTCGGCTTGGCAAAGGTTACCAGCAAAATCTCCTCGTCGAGCAGCGTCGCGGCGGCAGACACGGCGTTAGAACTCGGCGAGCGACACCTCACCAGCCCTGGTTCCGCGCTGGGTACCGTCGCTTATATGTCTCCGGAACAGGCGCGAGCTAAGGAACTAGATGCCCGGAGCGATCTCTTCTCCTTTGGGGCGGTTCTCTACGAAATGGCAACGGGTGAGTTGCCCTTCCGCGGCGAGACCCCTGCGGTGATCTTCCATGCAATCCTGGAGCGCTCCCCCGTTTCTCCCACGCGACTGAATCCTGGCCTGCCGCCGAAGCTGGAGGAGATCATCCTTAAGGCGCTGGAAAAGAACCGTGAGCTGCGCTGCCAGACAGCCGCTGAGATGCATGCCGATCTGCTGCGGCTCAAACGCGCGCTGGAGTCAAAATCCAGCATGCCGCACGCACCGCGTTCCCGGAAGGCTTTGGATTCGATCGCGGTCCTGCCCTTCGAAAACGCCACAGGCGATCCGAATACCGAGTATCTGAGTGACGGAATCACGGAAAGCATTATTAATAGCCTGTCGCACCTGCCAAAACTGCGGGTGATGGCCCGCAGCACCGTCTTTCGTTACAAGAGCCAAACCGCCGATCCTCAACGCGTGGGTAGTGAACTCAATGTTCGTGCCGTCCTAACTGGCAGAGTGGCGCAGCGCGGCGACTTGCTTACCATTGGAACGGAACTGGTGGACGTGGCCAATGGCTGGCGCCTGTGGGGTGAACAGTACAACCGAAAGTTGGCAGATGTTGTCGCAATTCAGGAAGAGATTGCCCAGGAAATCTCTGATCGACTCCGCCTCAGCCTTACTGGCAACGAGAAAAAACGGTTGAGCAAGAAGCCGACTCTGGACGCACAGGCGTACCAGGACTATCTCCGCGGCCGGTTCTATTGGAACAAGAGGACTCCCGACGCCGTGAAAAAAGGCATCGAGTACTTTCAGCAGGCCATCGAAAGAGACCCGAGCTACGCTTTAGCCCACGTAGGTCTCGCCGACTCGTATAACATTCTTGGTTTCTACTCGTTTGGCGCTCCGCAAGACGTCTTCCCCAAAGCCAAGACCGCAGCTTTGCGAGCCCTTGAGATAGACGCCACGTTATCGGAGGCTCGCGCCTCTCTCGGCTATGTCCGGCTTTATTACGAATGGGACTGGCCGGGAGCTGAAAAAGATTTTCAGGCAGTTCTCCAGCAGAACCCAGCCTACACAACCGGATATCTCTACTACGGAAATTATCTCTGCGTCATAGGAGATTTTGCTGGCTCCGTGGCTGCGTTCGAGAAAGGGCGTGAACTCGATCCCCTTTCTCTTATCATCAACACTGGTGTGGGCTGGGCATTATATTTTGCGCGACAATATGAAGAGGCAATTGGCTCATTGCGGCGGACTCTGGAGATCGACGGTAACTTCGTATTGGCGCGGGCGGTACTTGGACTCTCATACCTGCAACTCGGACGCGTTTCGGAAGCCTTAAGCGATTTGCAGGCAGCATCCGCCCTGTCTGGAGCGAGCCCTCTTTATCATGCGCTGCTTGGGCACGGGTTCGCCTCCACCGGTAATTCGGCCGCAGCCCACAAGATTCTGCATGAGCTGCAAGAGCAATCAACCCAGTTCTATGTGTCCTCCTTTTGCGCGGCAGAAATCTACTTAGGATTGGGGGAGACTGAACATGCCATTCATTGGCTAGAGAAGGCCTACGAGGACCGTGCGCGAGAGCTTGTCATGCTGAATATTGAACCGCGCTTTGATCCGTTGCGATCCGATGCACGATTTCAAAACCTGCTGGGTCGTATGAACTTCGCGAGCTGAGCCCGTTTCGAGAGCGCACCTTCACTCCGGGGAACATCCCCAGTGAATCGTGCGCTCATAACTAACTGTGCAGCATTCACCTATCGTGGAGATGGCCTGCGCCGCTCCGTCCTGTAATCTAACCATCGGGAAGATCGACCATGGCGAATCGAACCTTGGAGACCACGTGCTGCGTTGTTGGCGGCGGACCTGCGGGGGTGATGCTCGGCTACTTGCTGGCGCGGGCTGGCGTTGCGGTCACCGTGCTGGAGAAGCATCAGGACTTCAACCGCGATTTCCGCGGTGACACGGTGCATCCGTCGACGCTCGAGCTGATGTACGAACTGGGCATCCTCGGCGATTTTCTTAAAGTGCCACATCAGGAGCTGACGTCGGCGGGCGGCATCTTCGGCGACTTTCCCTTCACCGCCGCAATTACGACTTCCCTGCCGACCCACTGCAAGTTCATCGCCCTGATGCCACAGTGGGATTTTCTGAATTTTCTTTCTGACAAGGCGAAGGAATTTCCCAGCTTCCATCTGCGGATGAAGCACGAAGCCATCGATCTTATCTCCGACAATGGCCGCATTCAGGGCGTGGTAGCGAATTCGCCGGATGGTCCCGTCGAGATTCGCGCCGACTTGACCGTGGGCTGCGACGGCCGGCACTCGCGCACGCGCGCGGCCGCCGGCTTTGAAGTGAGGGAGTATGGCGTGCCGATCGATGCGCTGTGGTTTCGCATCCGCCGAGCAAGCAACGACCCTGAAAACTTGCTTGGCAATGTTAATTATGGCCGCGTGCTCATCATGATTCCGCGCGGCGATTACTTCCAGGTGGGGCTGGTGATTCGCAAAGACTCGTTCGAGGAAGTCAAGCAGCGGGGGCTGGAGGAATTTCGCAATACTCTGTGCCGTAGCGCTCCCTATCTGGGCGATCGAGTGGAGGAGATTCGCGACTGGGATCAGGTGAGGCTGCTGTCGGTGCAGATCAATCGGCTGCGGCAATGGCATCGGCCGGGGCTGTTGTGCATTGGTGACGCAGCGCACGCGATGTCGCCAGTGTTCGGCGTCGGTATCAATCTGGCGATTCAGGATGCGGTCGCGACCGCGAATTTGCTGGCCGGTCCACTCCGCCAGGGACGTGTCACCGAAGAGATGCTGGCGCGTATTCAGCGGCGCCGGGAATTCCCCACGCACGTCACGCAGTTCTTGCAGGTGATGGCGCACAAGGGACTACAAACGGTCTTTCGCAATCCAGGTCCGGCGAAGGCGCCATGGCCGTTCAAGACGGTCGTGAGTATTCCTGGCATCCAGCGCGTAATAGCGCGCGTGATTGGTGTGGGTGTATTGCCTGAGCATATTCGCGACGCCAGAAACAAGCCGGCATGCGACGCAAAGCTGATCAAGAAGATTGCCGTGGGCGCAGGACTGGCGCTGGCGGGAGCGGTAATCGCCGGAAGGCTAATACGGAGTTTTCGCAAGCCAGCTTAGGATGGGAGTGAGTTGCGAGCCCGGCTTATCGATCGCGCCGGCCTCGGATTATTGCGACGGCTGTTCCTTGTAGGGCGAGGCATCTTCGGCCCAGACCTTCAGCTTGTCCTTTTTGTTTTCTGCGCCGTGCACGACGAGGATGCTCCCGGCCACAAAGTCCGGGGAGACCTTCGCCGCCGGCACAAACACCGCGATCTCTTGTTCCGGCAGGCGAAGCACGAACACCGTACCCGCTGCTTGCTTCTCGGTTCGCAGGATTACCCCACCGACTTCTGTGCTGGCGCCGTCGGCATAATCGGCACGCGTTCCCATGTTGAGGTCCTTGGGCCGCGCTCGCTGGTCGGGGTCGCCCAGAATGTCCGGCGGTCCCATCTTCCACTGGCCGGATTCCTTCACGAATTTCAGGATCAGCTCGGCTCGCTGCGTGGGCGGCAGGTGTTCTTCCTTCTGCATTTGTTCCGGCACGGATAGCGTCGCAATGATACTCACGTCCGCGCTCTGGCCGTTCTTCGCCACGTTGGCAAACTCGGTTTCGTAACGAATCGGCACCAGCGGTTGCACCATCTCGAGATACTGCTTCTGGGCATCGGGAGTAGGTAGCTGGTTGCGAATCTCCGCGGACAGGTAGGGCTCGGCCTGCTTGTAGTTTCCCGCCTTCACCGCGGCGAGATACGCATCGTAGATCCTAATAAAGTCCTGCGCTGTTTGCGCCAGCGACAGTGCAGAGCACGCGAGCAGAACAGCAAGGAGCGCGGATGGGAAGCGGCGGCGCCCGATTTCGTGCAAGGAGGGGGCGGAACTTCGAGCTTGGTCGTTCATGGCAGGACAGTGTACTTGATGCTGTCGGGAATTTGTTCCGCGTTTGCACAAGCTAGTTACGGTTGAGGAACACGTATTCGTTCTCAATTTGACGGCGGGGCGAAGGTGGTGTTAACTTCGCCGTACACTGGAAAGGAGGGTGATCCAA
>JASHXK010000364.1 GCA_030043575.1 Terriglobales bacterium | reverse complement strand
AGTGCGAGGTCGATGTGCCGGACAGCAGATTTCAGACAAGAATAAAGGGTCACTCTGGGAGGCGAACTCTGGCCGAAATTCGCATCCGAGTGACCCTATGCGCCACTTCGTCTGGCTTCGTAAGTAGCAGTCTGCGGGCCAAAAGACTTATCCTTTATAATTAGCGGCTTACGCGACGCCAAAAACTGTCTACGGTGTAGAACTTTCCTGGTAGCCGTAAACTTTTCTATGGCGCTAAGATGTCATTACATATAGCATGTTAGTGCAAAATGTAATTCCCAGCCAAACACGGTTTCACCAGACCAATTAACGATCGCGACCCCTGGCGGGATTCGGTGCGAATATCACAACTCCGCCAGCCAAACGCCACCTGCCGGGACATCTGGAGATGCCGGCGCAACCGGTGGCAAAACTCATCCCGCCAGATCCCAAACCATGGCGTGCCCTGGAGAGCCTCCCGCGGAAGAGCGCGCTCTTTCGCCGGGCCGTCCATCACCACCCACAACGCGAGCCCAAAGTGATCCAGATCACGTCCTGATGTGCCGAACATCATATTGTGACGTATTCCCAAAATAAGACACTTCTGTCAGCGCCCATCTGCTTACGTTCGAACGTTCGTTTAAGCAGACAAATCCCCCTGGAGATATCTTGGATGGCCAGCCACGATGACCACAAGCAACCCGGAACCATCGGCCAGCAGCTTCGCCGCGCCGGCATTCCTCGCAGAGATTTCCTCAAGTTCTGCGGCGAGCTGATGATTGCAGCCCCCGTTGGCCTCGCCATCACCAAGAAGGCATGGGCCGGCGAGCTCGCTGCTGACCTGCTCAAGACCACGCGCCCGCCGGTCATCTGGTTGCACTTTCAGGATTGCACCGGCTGCACCGAGACTTTGTTGCGCACCTCCAAGCCCGGCGTCGCCGACCTCATCCTCAACATCATCTCGCTCGAGTACCACGAGACGCTGATGCCCGGCTCCGGCAAGCAGGCCGAGGAGCAGCTGCACTCCGCGATGCGAAATTATGCCGGCAAGTACGTGCTGGTCTGCGAAGGCTCTATTCCTTCCAAGGGCGATGGCATTTACTTCAAGCTGGGTGGCAAGCCGGGAACGCAATTGCTGGAGGAAGCCGCTGCCAAGGCAGGCGCCATCGTGGCTATGGGATCGTGCGCTTCGTGGGGCGGATTGCCATCAGCCGGCGACAATCCCACCGGAGCCAACGGTGTCGCCGATCTCATCAAGGGCGTGCCCATCGTGAATCTCCCTGGTTGTCCGCCCAATCCGTACAACCTGCTCGGCACGGTGCTGGAGTTTGTGCGCACCGGAGCTTTGCCCGAACTTGACGGCAATCTGCGGCCCAAGTTCGCCTACGATCGCGTCATTCACGAGCACTGTCCGCGCCGTCCGCACTTCGACTCCGGTCGTTTCGCGCAGCAGTTCGGCGACGAAGGTCATCGCCACGGCTGGTGTCTTTACAAGCTCGGCTGCAAAGGTCCGGACACGCATGCCGGATGCTCGGTCCGGCAGTTCAACGAAATGCCGGATGTCTGGCCCATCGGCATTGGTGCTCCCTGCGTGGGCTGCACGGAAAAGGGCATCGCCTTCAACGTGCCGATTTTCCAAAACGCTTCGGTGCACAACTTCACACCGCCGGCCACGTATCCGCCCATCGCAACCGGCGCCGGACATCCCGCGCACATCGCTACCGGACTTGCCGGCCTGATCGTGGGATCGGCTGTGGGCGCAGCATGGACTGCGGCGCAGCGCTTTCAGAGCAGCCAGGAAGTTGCCGCCGCGCATCCCCCGGAGCCGGTGAAGGAACTCCTGCCGGCTACTACCGCTAAGCCAAGTGAATCACCCAAGCAGAACGGCGAGGGAGCCTGACATGTCACTATCTCGCCGCCAGCTGCTGAAGATCGGAGTCGTAGGCGGAGCCTCGGCCGCGCTCACCGGCACAGCCGTCGCCGAAGAGGAGCCGGTTGCGCCGCGAGACGCTGTAGGCATGTTGTATGACGCGACGCTCTGTGTCGGTTGCAAGTCGTGCGTCGTGGCCTGCGCCAATGCCAATGGCCTCTCCCCCGATACCCGTCTTGATCCGCTGCATCAGTCGCCGGTCGATCTCAATTCGTTTACCAAGAACATCATCAAGCTCTACACGCCGGCGCCCGGTGAGAGCGGGCCGTATTCGTTCGTCAAGCGGCAGTGCATGCATTGTGTCGATCCATTCTGCGGCGCAGCCTGCCCCTTCCACGCGTTGTCCAAAGACAAGGTTACCGGCGTCGTCTCCTGGGACTCCGACAAGTGCATCGGATGCCGCTACTGTCAGCTTGCCTGTCCGTTTGAGACGCCCAAGTTCGATTGGGACGCCTTCAACGCCAAGATCATCAAGTGCGAATTCTGCAAGGAACGTCTGGCCCGCGGCCAGGAACCGGCCTGCACCTTTGTATGTCCGAAGAAGGCCGTGATCTTCGGCCGTCGCGACCTCCTGCTGCGCGAGGCGCATCGCCGTATTGAGAAGTCGCCCGGCAAGTACTTCGACAACCGCGTCTATGGTGAGGTGGAAGGCGGCGGGACGCAGGTGCTCTATCTGTCGGCTGTGAACTTTGACAAGCTCGGACTGCCCAAGCTTAGCGCCGACGAACATCCCAGCCGCTGGCTTCGTTTCCAGGAGCGCGTGATGAAGGGATTCATCCTGCCCATCGGAATTTATGGCGTGATCGTCGGATTTCTGAAGCAAAACTTCCGCGAGCACGACAAGGAAATGAACGAAGAACACAAGAAGACGGGCTTGTTGCCGCAAATCTGAAAGGCGTTGTCAAGAAGCGGAAACGCGTTGTCACAAGCCGGAGGGGCGTTGTCAGTTGTCGGTTGTCAGTTAGGGACAGCCTGAAGACGACAGTTGTGTAGGGACATGGTTCGTATCAGGGCACGACTTTAGTCGTGCCGAGTAGGCACAAGAAAGAAATGGGCTTTAGCCCCTGCGCCATGCGAGAGGATGAAAGCTGCCGGGCCGCGCAGCGGCGCGATGAGACCAGCCCGGGATGTAAGGCCCGAGTGCAGTTAGATCGGAGCCGCGGAGCGGCGACAGATGCAAGCCAATCGATATCAGGATCTTCGGGCGTGGCAACAGGCAATTGAATTGGTCGGGCAGATTTATTCGGTCACGGCGAAGATGCCGCAGGAAGAAATGTTTGGGTTGAAGAGCCAATTGCGACGTTGTGCCGTCTCAATTCCGAGCAATATCGCGGAAGGTCAAGGACGTATTACTCGCGGAGAGTTTCACCAATTTCTGGGGCACGCGCGCGGATCGCTCTACGAACTGGAAACACAAATCGTGATCGCGGCAAAACTCGGATATGTCGAACCGGCAAATCGAGACGGCCTGCTGACCGAATGTAGAAACATAGGACGGTTGCTGAACGCACTTATCGCTTCACTCAAGCAGTCAGTGCCTCATCGGAAAGCGAGTTTACCGACAACCGACGGCTGACAACTGACAACGCTTCCGAAAACCGACAACGCTTTTTCCGAAACGACAACGATTTTATGTCCACTCAATCTCAGTCCGATCTTAGCGTAGTACGCTGGCAACGAGGCGTCCCCATCTTCGGCGTCCCTGTCGTTACCAAGAACCTTCTCTTCTTAGCGGGAATCGCCATCGTCGGCTACATCCTTATTATTTACCGGCAAGTTTTCGGCCTGGGCGCCGCCACCGGCTTGAGCGACGGTTATCCCTGGGGGATTTGGAAGACCTTCAACGTGATGACGCTGACCGCGCTGGGCTCGGGCAGCTTTCCCATCGGTATTGCCGCCTGGATCTTCCATAAGCGCAAGCTGCATGCGGTCATGCGCGTGACGCTGCTCATCAGCTTCCTGATTTACTTCACCGGCCTGCTGGCGATCGCCGTTGACGTCTCGCGTCCGTGGAACGTCTATAACCTGCTCTCGGTCTTTCGCTGGAACACCATCTCTCCCATGTGGGAAGTCTTGTGGTGCATGCCGCTTTATTGCATGTTCCCGCTGTTCCTGGAAAACACGCCGCCGGTTCTCGAGCAATGGTATTACTTCTTCCCGCCAATTCGCGGGCTCGTCATCTGGCTCATCCCGGTCATCCGCAAAACATATCCATTCGTAGTTGCGCTGGCCTACACGCTGCCGATTCTTCACCAGTCGGCATTGGGCGGCCTGATGCTGCTGGTTGGCAATCAGGTCTATCCGCTGTGGCAAACGCCCTTGCTCCCCCTGCTCTATGTCTGGGCTGCGGCGTTCATCGGCGTCGCGACCACCATCGGCGCAGTGATGCTGTGCTGTCTGGCGTGGAAACGTCCGCTGGATCAGTCGATCCTCGATGAGCTGGTGCAGCTCATGTCGGTGCTGATTATCCCGTGGGTCGTGGTGCGGATCATCGACATCATCGTTCGCGGCAAGTTCCTGCTGATGTTCAACTCCGGTTTTCGCAGCTTCTTGTTCTGGGACGAGATCTTGCTCGTTCTCGTGCCGGTTCTTTTCCTGCGGCAGAAGAAATATCGCGAGAGCCACTATCACCTGTTCTCCGCCTGCGTCTTCATCGTGCTGGGCGGCATGGCTTATCGTTTCGATCCGACGACCTTCGCTTACCGGCCCTGGGACCTGACTTACTACACGCCGTCGGTCATCGAAATTCTCATCTCTCTCGGGTTCATTTCGACGTGCATCATTTTGTTTTTGCTCGCCGTCAAACGCCTGCCGATTTTGCCGGCGCCGGTGGAGCAGTGGTACGACCTGGAAAATTACTACAAGCAAATTTATCCCTACATACAAATGAGTGGTTATGGCGACACGAATCAACATAGACCCAGTTACGCGGATTGAGGGCCATCTCCGGGTGGACGTGGAGGTAGATGGCGGCAGCGTCTCGAAAGCATGGGCGAGCTGCACGATGTGGCGCGGTATCGAGAACATTGTTCTGGGGCGCGACCCGCGCGAAGCCTGGCTGTTTACCCAGCGCTTTTGCGGCGTCTGCACCACAGTTCACGCGATGGCCAGCGTGCGCGCCGTCGAAGACGCGCTGCGCCTGCAGATCCCACCCAACGCGCAGTTCATCCGCAACCTGATTCTCATCAATCATGCACTGCACGATCACGTGGTGCACTTCTATCAGCTCTCGGCGCTGGATTGGGTCGACATCCTGACAATCCCGCGTGCCAATCCCAAGACCGCGTCCGCGCTGGCCGAAAGCCTCTCCGATTGGCCCGACAACTCCGACAAGCAGCTTGCCGCCGCGCAAGGCCGCGTGACGGCCCTCGCGTCCAGTGGCCAGCTAGGCATGTTCGCCAGCGGATATTGGGGACATCCGGCGATGCATCTTCCGCCGGACGTGAATCTCATCGCCTTCTCGCATTACCTGCAGGCGCTCGAGTATCAGCGCAAAGCGTTGCAGGTGGTGGGAATTCTCGGCGGCAAGACGCCGCACATCCAGAACCTCGCCGTCGGCGGTGTGATGAACGCCATCAACCTCGACAGCCTGGCCACGCTCAACATGGATCGCCTCTACACCATCAAGTCGCTGATGGATGAGGTCATTCCGTTCGTGCAGCAGGTCTACTTCAACGACGCTTGCGCGATTGCCGCGCTTTATCCCGAGTGGATGACCTACGGCGGCGGCGTGCACAACTATCTCGCCGTTCCCGATCTGCCGCTGGATGCGCAAGCTTCGGCCTTCGATCTTCCCGGTGGCGTCATCCTCGATGGCAATATCTACGGCGCGCATCCTTTCTACACCGCTGCCGATACTGATTTTCGTCACGCCGTGACCGAAGACCTGACCCACGCCTGGTACAAGGGCAACGAGCCGCAGCATCCCTGGCAGGGTGAGACGCAGCCGCAGTACACCGACTTCGAAGAGAACGGCAAGTATTCGTGGGTAAAGGCGCCGCGCTATGATGGCCGTCCGATGCAAGTCGGCCCGCTCGCGCAAGTCCTCGTTGGCTACGCTCAGGGTCATCCGCTGACAAAGAAGTGGACAGATCTCGCGCTGGCAAAGATCTCCGCCATCAGCAAGCGCAAGGTGACGGTCAACGATCTGCAGTCCACCATGGGCCGGCATGTGGCACGCGCGATCCGTTGCGCGATGCTCTCCGAGCTGGCTGGCAAACACTGGGAATATCTGGTCGCCAACATCAGCCGCGGCGACACCGCCATCTACAATCCGCCCAAGTTTCCCGACGGCGAGATCGAGGGCGTGGGCACGCATGAAGCTCCGCGTGGCACGCTGTCGCACTGGGTGGTCGTGCGTGACGGCCGGCTGTCGAACTATCAGGCCGTGGTGCCGACCACGTGGAACGCCAGCCCGCGCGACAATCGCGGCCAGCCCGGTCCCTACGAGATGTCGCTGTTGGGAAATCCCATCGCCGATCCCGAGAAGCCGCTCGAAGTCCTGCGCACCGTGCACTCCTTCGATCCCTGCATGGCTTGCGCGTGCCACACCTTCGATCCCTCCGGCAAACCGATCGCAACGGTGAAGGTATTATGATTCCGCGAATCCTAATCGCCGGCGTCGGCAACGTCCTCCTGCAGGACGACGGCTTCGGTCCGCACGCCATCGCGCGGTTGCAGGCGGAGTACGAGATCCCCAATGATGTCGAGCTGCTCGACCTGGGCACGCCCGGTCTCGACTTCGTCGATTACCTCGCCGGCCGCGATGTTCTCATCATCCTCGACGCGCTGTCTTCTGGCGGAGAGCCGGGGGAAATCCTCACCTTCGATCGCGAACGGCTGCGCGCGTATCTCCCCAATGTGCGATTGAGCGCCCATCAGCCCTGCCTGCAGGAAACTCTGTCCACCGCAGAAACCGCGGGCGTTTGCCCACCTGAAGTCCTGCTCATCGGGGTTGTGGGCAACAGCTTCGACGTGAATCCCGAACTCGGTCCGCAGACGTCAGCTGCCATGCCGCAGGCTCTGGAATTGATCGCCGACGTACTGCGCAAGTATGGCGCAGAAGTTGGTCGGCGCGGCGAGCCTTTGCCGTTGACCTCATGGTGGAGCCCTCCCGCCGCATCCCCTCGCTAATTCTCGATCTTCGGTCGGCCGAACACTGGTGAAATCCTCAGCGCCCCTTGTGCTCAGAAAGGCCACAAATACTGATTTGCCGGCACATGAACCCATCCGAAGAGACGATGCAGGATGTAAGCCACGTCATAGGGAAAGACGGAGACCCGCGGTACGCCGCGCCATACCCAGGGATAAGGAATCACCACCCAAAGCGCGAAGATGGCGGCAACGAGCCGTCCGCTCAGTGACTGTAGAAAGCTGGCGTTCAGCAGCAGATACGCGGCCACCAGCGGGAAACTAACGATCGCCAGCACGCGCGTCTCGTCTTGCACCAACGGCAGCAAAAACATAAGCGCTGCCAGAACAATCAGGAAGGGAACCGCAGCTTTTCCCTGTTCGCTATACTTGGCCACGGCAATCCATCCCACTCCAAACACCGACCACACGATGTATTGCCAGCGATAGTAAAACGCGCTGACACACTGTCGGCTGTAGTTCTGCAGCAGATAGAGCCGGCCGGAATTAACCTGCATTCCATAATGGCGAAACAGAATCACGAGAACGATTTTTCCTAGAATCACTCCGGCCAGTGCCGCTGTTGCCCAAGCCAGCGAGTATTCGCTGCTGGTCTTCATAATCCGCGATACCAGCCAAGCCAGCACCAGCGCCCCGAAAGCCACCAGGCCGTGCTCGAAATGCTGCATTCCCAGCAGCACGCCAATGGGCAGGGCCAGCCAGGCGTGTCTGCGGACTACCAGCAGCAGCGCCATGAGTACCAGGCTCACTGAGTCCGTCCCGATCCAGAAGTATGCCGTGGTGGATACCGGCAGGGCCGCAAACAGAACCAGCGCCGTACGCGCGTCCCGCGCTTCCAGTCGCGACCACATCAGGGCGAGGAAGATACACGTGAAAGCGATCGAGAACAGCAGATGAAAGTATAAGAACGATTGTTCATTGTGTATTCTCAACCGCCACGCCAGAAACGGGCTGAGCCAATTCCACACCAGGTAATGCGCGAGAGGATCGCTGAATGGATTACGAAATGGGTTGAGCGAAACCACCCAGGAAGTCTCAAGATTCGGCATGCACCAAAGTCCGGTCTTCACCAGCGACAGTACTACAACCACTGCGATGAAGCGGCTCGGCTTTGATTGATAGACGAAGCTTTCGATGGCGCCAGGAAGTCGCATACCGACCGACTTATACTCTCACATTGATCAGAAGCAGACTATACTTCGTGCGGCTAGTTCAAGGAGGCGACTAATGACTAGGCGAGATCGAATATCGGGGTTGCTTATGTCCTGCCTCAGACGGAAAACTGGAACGCTGGCACAAGTCGCTGAAAAGCGAATGCATTCGTCCGGGGACGCCGCTGTCACTAGAAGATGCAAAACGCCTGATCCAACAG
>JASHXK010000039.1 GCA_030043575.1 Terriglobales bacterium | reverse complement strand
TGTGACCTCTGTCTTGCGCTATGGGCGCCAGTCTTCGGCCTCGCTGCAGATCCCGGGCTAGCCGGTTTCTTCCTCGCTTACGCGCTGAAGAAAGCTCGCTGCTTCACTGCCAGAGCCTTGAAAACTGTCAAGGAACGAGTGTGTTTTTACTCCTCCTATTTTCAAAGTCAACGAAATTATCGCGGCTCTATCCCATTTGTTTTCAACCGAGTGCAGCTCGTCCACAGGCCCATGCCAGGATTTTGTGCAATCCGGTTGCGCCCGATTTGCCGTCTGCAGATTCATCCAACATTTCCGCAGTGTTAATACGCCGCGGGCATGGCTCAACTGCAAATTTCCGGCGCCATCAAATTGTGGGAAATCAGGCAAAAAGCTCACCCAGCACGGCTTTCAGAGAAATGCAATTTTCCGGCCCGCGTGATTGGCTGCCGTTTGTTGCGGCATCGCGGCATGCTGCAGCGACGCATTGGGCCACAATTTGACTTAGATGTCAGGTGAATTCCCCGGCGAACGCCCGCAATGTGACGCAAAGCTCCATAGGCGGGATTGGGTGTCGCCGCCTCCATGGCGGCTCTGCCATATCCTGACTAAAATCGGCGCATGCCGCTATTGTTCTCGATTGTCCTCGCGTTAGCGTTGCAAGCTTCAGCCCCTACCACCGCCGAGACCACGGCGCTCCTGCGCGCCAAGGATCAGGCCCTGCTCGACGCGATCGCGCTCGGCGACCGCAAGGTGTGGGAAGATGCGCTCGCCAGCGACGCGGTCTACGTCGACGAGAACGGTGTCATCATGAACCGTGCCGACTTCCTCAAACAGCTGCAGCCGCTGCCGCCAGGCGCCTCCGGCATCCTGCACATTACCTATTACGAAGCTCACATCGCCGGCGACCTGGCGACCGTCATCCACACCGACGACGAGCAGGAGATCTTTCACGGCCAGACGCTCCTGGCGCGTTACCTCACCACCGAGACCTGGCGCCGCGACGATGGCGATTGGAAGCTATATCTCGTACACGTCTACGCCGTTCCGAAGGATCCGCCGGCGGTCAAGCTTCCCGCCAAGGAACTGGAGGAATACATCGGCCGCTATTCTGCCGCGCCCGATCTAACGTATGTCATCAAGTCGGATGGTCAACAGCTGATGGGCGGGCGTCCGGGAGGCTCCATGAAGCCGCTGGAGGTTGAAGTGCGCGACGTGCTCTTCGTTCCCGGACAGCCGCGCATCCGCAAGATCTTTCGGCGCGACGCTAAAGGAAAGATCGTCGGCTTTGTCGACCGCCGTGAAAGCTGGGACTTGGTGTGGAAGAAGCTGAGCTCCAATCCAGCGAAGTAAAGCTGTGGAATCTCCAGTTGTTTGCAGATGGATCGTACGGGTCCTTCTTTGATCTCTCGATGCCGAGGAACGCTGGCGAGCTTTTGAATGCGAGGATTAATCCAGACCGAGTGTGAGCCGGCAGCTCCCTACAGCTTCTGCAACCGCTGCACATCTCTTACGCCAGGTATCTTGCGTACGCCGGTGACGATGCGCTCAAGGTGCTTGAGATCGGCGATGTCGGCGACGATCTCTACCGTGGCAGATTCCTCTTCCGTCTTGGCTTCGATGTTGCGGATGTTGGTTTCGGCGTCGCTGATGACGGTAGCGATCTGCTTCAGCATGCCGGGACGATTGTCGCAGTGAACCGCCAGCTTGACGGGATATCCGGCTTGCCAGGCCGGCGAAGCGGCATCGCGTCCCCATTCCACCGCGATGCGCCGTTCAGGCTCGATGAGAAGGTTATCGACATTGGAGCAGGACTTGGAGTGTACGGCAACGCCCTTGCCGCGGGTCACGTAACCGACGATCTCTTCCCCGCGAATGGGGTTGCAACATCGCGCGCGATACACCATCAGGTCGTCGTGCCCTTTAACTTTGATAGCCGAATTGTCGCCGCCAAAGACGCGCCGCACCACGCTGGTGAAACCGCCGGAGGTGTCATCCTCCGTCTGTGGAACCGTCGGAGCGTGACCGGAGAACGACTGTGCCTCTTCCGGAGGAACCAGTCGCGCCAGAATGCTCCGCGCGGAAAATTTTCCGTAGCCGACAGCCGCCAGCAGGTCTTCCGGTTTGGCCAGGCCGTTCTCGCTGGAGACGCGCTGTAGCTCAGCGTCACTGAGCGATTTCATCGAGATGCGATATTTTCGCGCTTCCTTTTCGATGAGCTTGCGGCCAATCTCCACGGCGCGCTCGCGCTGATGAACGTTGAGCCAGTGCTTGATTTTCTGGCGCGCGCGCGAGGACTTCGTGAACTGCAGCCAGTCGCGGCTGGGATGATGCCCCGGCTGCGTCAGAATCTCGACGATGTCGCCGGAACGCAACTTGTAACGCAGCGCGACGATGCGCCCATTCACCTTTGCGCCCACGCACGTGTTTCCCACCTCGGTGTGCACGGTGTAAGCGAAATCGACCGGCGTCGCATCCCGCGGGAGAATCACAATCCTCCCCTTCGGCGTGAAGGTGTAGACCTCTTCCGGATAGAGATCGATCTTCAGCGTCGCCAGAAATTCGTTGGAGTTCTTGATGTCGCGCTGCCACTCCACCACTTGCCGCAGCCACGCCAGCCGCTGCTCGTCGCGCGCCGAAACCGGACCGTCCTTGTATTTCCAGTGCGCCGCGATGCCTTCTTCGGCCATCTTGTGCATCTCTTCGGTGCGAATTTGCACTTCGAACGCGTGGCCTTTCTCCGAGATGACTGTGGTGTGCAGCGACTTGTAGAAGTTATTGCGCGGAATGGCGATGAAGTCCTTGATGCGTCCCGGCACCGGGCGCCATTGGTTATGAATGATGCCCAGCACCGCGTAGCAATCCGTCTCCGATTGCGTGATGATGCGCATCGCCAGCATGTCGTAGATCTGATCAATGGAGATCCGCTGCCGTTGCAGCTTTTGCCAGATGCTGTACAGCCGCTTGATGCGCGCCTCGACGCGCGCCTGAATCTTGTTCTCCTTCAGCTTCTGCTCAATGACGCCTTGCACCTCCGCCAGAAACGCTTCGCCCTCTTTACGGCGCAGCTCAATGGCATCCTTCACCTGGTCGTAGGAGATGGGATCGACGTACTGAAATGCCAGGTCCTCGAGCTCGCCGCGCACTTTGTTCATGCCCAGGCGATGCGCGATGGGCGCGTAAATATCCAGCGTCTCGCGCGCGATCTTGTGCTGCCGCTCGGGCGAGAGAAACTTCAGCGTGCGCATATTGTGCAGCCGGTCGGCCAGCTTGATGAGCACCACGCGGATGTCATCCATCATGGCCAGCACCATTTTGCGCACGTTTTCAGCCTGCGCGTCCTCCGAGGACGCGAAATCAATTTTGCTGATCTTGGTGACGCCTTCGACGATGTGGGCGACCTGCTCGCCAAATTCAGTTTTGATCTCGTCGACGGTTACCGTCGTGTCTTCCACCACGTCGTGAAGCAGGCCGGCAGCAATGGCCGTAGTGTCCAGACGCATCTCCGCCAGAATCGTCGCTACCTGCAGGGGATGCGCCAGATAGGGCTCACCGGATTCTCGCTCACTGCCTTTGTGATGTTCGAGGGAAAAGTCGTAGGCCTTTTTCACCAGCGACAGATCGTCGCTGGACCGATAGGAGCGGATCTTGCGCAGAAGATCGCGGTAGCGGGTAACCGTGAGAACATTAGTCGCGATCTGCTGGCGCAAAGTCGCCATGTCCGATTATACGACGATGTGAGCCGGCGTTCAGGTTCAGGTAGAGCCAACCTTCTGCCACTCTGGTCGCCTGCGGTGGCGAGATGTTGTAATACTGACGACAGATAGCGAGGTTCGATCAATTGCGCGTACTGATTAGCGGAGCCTCCGGACTCATTGGATCGGCTCTGACCCGTGAGCTGCGTGCAGCCGGTCACGAAACCGTTGCGCTCGTACGCCGCACGGCCGGCCCGGGCGAGGTGCAATGGGATCCGCGCCAGTTTCTCGATCCTGCCAAGCTCGGCGGGAGCGATGCCATCGTTCATCTCGCGGGTAAGAACGTGGCGGGCGTGTGGACCCCGGAGTTCAAGCGGCAGATTCTGGAAAGCCGAGTGCGCGGCACGCTTACCGTGGCCGGCGCCGCCGCTGAGAGTTATGGCAAGACCGGGCGGCCACGCGTCTTTGTCTGCGCTTCGGGCATGAGTTATTACGGCGACCGCGGTGACGAAATCCTCACCGAAGACAGCTCGCCCGGCCCCGGGTTCCTGGCCGATGTCGTCCGTCAATGGGAGGCCGCGACGGCTGCAGCGCGCGACGCCGGCCTGCGCGTGGTCTCGCTGCGCATCGGCGTTGTGCTGTCGCGCAACGGTGGCGCGCTCAAGCCAATGCTCCCGTCGTTCCGCCTCGGGCTTGGAGGCAGAATCGGCAGCGGCAAGCAATGGTGGAGCTGGATCGCGCTGGACGACGTGGTTGGCGCGATACGATTTGCTGCAGAGAACGACGTACTGCAGGGTCCGGTCAATACTGTTGGTCCGGCTCCGGTTCGCAACACCGAATTCGTCCGCATTCTCGGCCGCCACCTGCATCGTCCTGCGATATTACCCTTGCCTGAATTCGTGATTCGCAACCTGATGGGAGAGATGGGCCGGGAACTGCTGTTGACCTCGGCGCGGGTTCTGCCGGCGAAGCTGAACACCGCAGGCTACAAGTTCCGATACACAAGTCTGCCCGATGCCTTAGCTGCAGCTTTCCGATGAGCCGGACTCACACTCCTCTAAGACCTTCCGTACCACACGTGCGAGAATAGAGCTGCGTGGGACTGAACCAGTGGGATGCTGTCGTCTTCGACTATGGCCGGGTGCTGAGCCAATCTCCTACATTGTCAGAGTTGCGGGAATTTGCCGCGCTGGCCGGCGTCAGCGAGCCACCTTTTTTCGAGCTGTACTCCAGCACGCGCGACGAGTATGACCGTGGCCGCATTGACTGCCGGCTGCACTGGCAGTGTTTCGCCGACGCGGCAGGTATTTCCCTTACCGCGGATCAGGTGCGACGCATCGTGGAGTTCGAGAATCGCCTGTGGCTGCGAGCGAATCCCGCAACCCTTGCGCTGGCGCACGACATCAGAACCCATGGAGTTCGCACGGCGATTCTGTCGAACATGCCGCCGGACCTGTTGGACGAGCTGCGCCAGAACTTTGACTGGCTGGGTGAGTTCGAGGTGCAGATCTGGTCGTGCGAGCACGGAATCATCAAGCCCGATCCGGCAATCTATCATCTGTGTCTGAGGCAGCTGAATTACGTGCCGCAGCGTGTATTGTTCTTTGATGACCGCGCCAGAAACGTCGAAGCCGCGCAAGCACTGGGTATGGAAGCGTATATGTTCGAGTCGGCAGAGCATGCGGCTGCGATCGTACGGAACGGCCTCAGCCGTTGACTCGAGGCTTGTGCCTGCAAGCGAACTCTAGGATTAGGCGGACAGCATTTCCGGGCGAGGCGCCGAGCTACCAGTCGCATCTCCCGCCGATCTGTCTGCCGCTCTGCACTCTGATCGCAGGTATCTCAATGACACTTGAGGCAATGCTCGCTTGCGTGGCGTCCCTGGTTTCTATTGTGGGTTCACCGATGATTTGGACTCGGCGATTGACGTAGTGGCTGAGCTTCGCAGTGCTGCCGATCAGATTGTGTTCAGTACCAGTATTGTCGATGATGACGTAATCGGCGACTGACATCTTCAGACAACCTTCCACGCTGACCAGCACCGATTCCGGGTCGTGCTTCTTGTCCGAAGCTTGGCTGGGCGTCAGTAGCCACACCGGGCAGAGGGAAAGCACAAAAGCGAATAAAATTGACTTGCGCATAGCACCTGTACCTGGGCGCGATGACTCGCTTCTAGTATACGTTGCGGCGCATTGTGCCTTCGCCGGGTGTCTCTATCGCAGCCGCGGATGGCGACGCCTAACAGCACAAGGGTCGGCCTTTTCTTTTGCCCGCAAACCCCGGATATCTGGCTGGCAGGGACCGAGGCTAGTCTGTGAGCATGCAAACTGAATTGCAGAACAAATGGCAACAAGTGGTAGCGCGGGACGCGCGTCAGGACGGGCGCTTCGTCTTTGCGGTGCGGACGACGGGAGTTTACTGTCGTCCCTCATGCCCGAGCCGCCGTCCCCGCCGCGACTCGGTCGAATTCTTCCCCACTCCGAATGAAGCGGAGCGCGCAGGCTATCGCGCCTGTCTGAGGTGCAGGCCAACCGAGATATCCTCGCAAGCTCAATACATTGCCCGCGCTCGCCGCATCCTCGATGACGCCGAAGGAGTAGTTACGCTGACACAGCTGAGCCAACAGGTCGGTCTCAGCCCGTTTCACCTGCAGCGGCTCTTCAAGCGCGCCACCGGACTCAGCCCGCGCGAGTATCAGTCGGCGCGTCGCATCCAGCATGTGAAGCATGGCCTGCGCAAGGGCCAGGACGTCACCACTGCGCTTTACGACGCCGGCTTCGGCTCGTCGAGCCGGCTCTACGAGAAAGCTCCCCAGCAGCTGGGCATGACGCCCGGCGAGTACAAGCGCGGCGGCGCAGGCGCGAACATCACCTTTGCCATCGCTTCAAGTCCGCTCGGCCGCTTGCTCGTGGCAGCGACGGAACATGGGTTATGTGCAGTTCGCTTCGGCGAGAATGCCAACACTCTGGAGCGCGATCTGCGCGACGAGTTCCGTGCCGCAGAACTGCACCGGGATGATGCGGCCATGAAACCGTATCTCGAGTCGCTGCTAGCTATGATCGGCGGAGAGAACACCACCATCGATCTGCCGCTCGATGTGCGCGCGACCGCTTTTCAGATGAAAGTCTGGGAGAAGCTGCGTCAGATCCCGCGTGGCGAAACCCGCAGCTATAGCGACATCGCGCGAGAGATCGGCAATCCGGACGCCGTGCGTGCCGTGGCGCGAGCCTGCGCTTCAAATCCCGTCGCGTTGGCTATTCCTTGCCATCGCGTCGTCCGCAGCGATGGCAATGAGGCAGGCTATCGGTGGGGCAGCGAAAGGAAAAGGAAGCTGCTACACCAGGAAAGAGCCAGTCGCTTAGTCTCTCAGGAAAACAAAAGGAGCGCCCGCCAAAAGCAGGCGCTTCATCCTGTCACCCCGAGCGAGCTTACTTTGCGAGCCGAGGAACCTGGGCGCGCCGATTCGTGCCGGCGCACGAAAACCGCACATCCGATTTAAATCCTACTTGCCCATCGCGACGTTAAGCATGAAGCGCGTCCCGCTATCGAGTTTTATCTCTTTGTTCGTAGACGTGATTACTCCATCCTTCAGCGTCATATTCTTGAAGCCCAGCACACCGGTCGATTGCTCCGTCAGAACTGGAATCGGAGCGGAGTGAGTATCGGGGGCCCCCGCACTGTTGGTGGTCGCCATCCTCAGGCTCGGACCGTAGTCAATGGGGCCGCCGGTTGTGGTGTCGCTATTGGGATTCGGCGCAACCGCCTGCAGTACGCCTTTAATGGGCGTATCTTCGCCTTTACTCAGAACGATTTTGTCGAAGCTGATCCCCAGAGCGGATTCCGAATCGTTCTTCGAGCGCGCTTTCGCCTCGGTCACATGCCCAATTATCATGGCGCCGCGCGGAACAGTTGCACCACTGGGGAGGGTGATCGACCCAGTCAGCTTGGCCTGAACCTCGTCTCCTTCTTTCAGTTTCTTGGAGTCAAGCGCCTTCGCCAGTTCCACGGAAAAGGTGCCGTGTCCCTGACCCGCCGTCGCCCCTTGAGTTGCCTGCTGCGCGGCGGCTTGGCCGCTATTGGCAACAGCCGCAAGGGAGACTGCAACGGTCAAGGCGACGAAAAGACTTGCTGCTAACAACCGCTTCATAAAATCCTTCCTTCTGCGTCCAGACGCACCAATTGTAACCCCACTTTCGCAGAGGAGGCGTTGATGGAAAGCCCGATTAACAAAAATTAACTGGCAGTTATACGTTAAAGGACGAGCCACAGCCGCAGGTACTCTTGACATTGGGATTGTCAAACTTGAAGCCGGCTGCCTCCAGCGTCTCGATGTAGTCGACGCTAACCCCCTTCAGATACATCAGCGAAGTGGCATCGACGAAGACCTTCAAACCATCGAAGTCAAAAGTCTTATCCATCATCCCAGCGCCGTTTTCGAACGACATCGAGTAGGAAAAGCCCGAGCAGCCTCCGCCCACCACGCCCACGCGCAAGCCCGCGGGAACGGGATTCTGCTGCGCCATGATCTCCTTTACCTTGGCGATCGCGTTATCGGTAAAGTTGATAGGCTTCACATCCGGGGTTGCGGGGGTCGTCGGTGTCGTTGTTGTGGTTGCCATTCCTCTCCTCCAAGGTGCTGCCGCGATTATAGCAAACTAGCTCCAATCCTTTGCGCCAGTGCCATCGCCGCCACCTAAGTAGATGATGGCCAAACGATTGGCGTCGCAAATCCATAATCCGGCCTGGGTGCTGGTGCGTTGCCAAAACGATGTAAACAGGCCGGACTCGGGCCCCGGTCAGGCCCAAAGATTGTTGCGCTCCGCCGGCGAAGCGAGGACTATAATACTTCCGATGAGGCCCCATCCGATGGCAACCCCGTCGCTGGGTATTGGTTCATTCTGAACCGAGGTGGCGAATGTCGACTCTGATGATGTTACTGATTGTCTGGGGAGCACTGACAGTCGTGCTGATCCTCCTGCTCATCTACCGCAGCACGCTTAGCATGCATGAGGACGACCAACTGTTCCTTGACGAGTCCAGCAAAAACCTGCGAGAAGAACAGGAGCAGGTCTTGGCCAAGATGAACAAGGTGACGCCCTGGGTGCGCATTTTGGGTACAGCTTCTGCCGTGCTAATCATCGTCATTGCCGGCATTGCTGTGTGGCAGCAGATGAACCAAGGCTAACTGCGGCCGTCGGTTTCCTAATCCGCGAGAGATGGTTACGAGCGAACGCGCAGCGCGAGTTGCGCGTTTTGCTTTTGTCCGGATCAGGCGCGCATCCTCTCCCGTATAATCCCAATACCTCGCGGCTCACTCCCATGCTCACGCCCGACTATCGAAGCTTTCTCCAGCTCAGCCGCGATGCCACTCTCATCCCGGTCACTCGGACAATAAGCTCGGATCTGCTCACGGGAGTCAGCGCTTTTCTCAGCATCGCGCAGCGACAGAAGTATGCGTTCCTGCTGGAGTCGGTTGAGGGCGGCGAGAAGATCGGGCGTTACACCTTCCTGGGCGCTGAGCCGCGAACCGTTATCACCGCCCGCGGCAGGGACGTCACCATCCGCGAGGGCTCGTCGGTTCGCACGGAGCAGGCGAGTGTCATTGAAGTTCTGCGCCGACACCTGCGCCAACACCGTCTCGCGCAGGTTCCCGGCCTGCCGCCCTTCACTTCGGGCGGTGTCGGCTATTTTGCCTATGACATGGTGCGGCAGTTCGAAAGATTGCCCGAGCGCACCGAGAAAGACGTCGATCTTCCTGACTGCATCTTCACCTTTTACGACCGCTTGCTCGCCTTCGACCGCTTGCGCCACCAGATTCACATCATCGCCGCCGCCGATGTCCGCTCCGAATCCCCGCGCAAAGCCTACGACCGCGCAGTGGCCGACATCGCCAAGATCGAGCACCAACTGGCTCGCGGCATTCGCGGCCAGCACCTCCATTGGTCCCATGAGGGCAAAACAAGGTCCATCCGAATCCACACGAGCACCGCGCACGACGACTTCGTCAGCAGCGTCCGGCGCGCGAAGAAATACATCGCTGCCGGCGATATCTTTCAGGTCGTGCTCTCGCAGCGCCTCGATTTCAAAGCGCCCGCCGAGCCCTTCCAGATCTATCGCGCTCTACGCGCTGTCAATCCTTCGCCGTACATGTTCTTCCTCAAGCTCGACGACACCCACGTGCTCGGCGCATCGCCGGAGATGCTGGTCCGCGTCGCCGGACGCAAGCTCGACTACCGCCCCATCGCCGGTACGCATAAGCGCGGCGCCGACGCTGCAGAAGACGATCGCCTCATCGAGCACCTGCGCAATGACGAGAAGGAACGCGCCGAGCACGTGATGCTGGTCGACCTCGGCCGCAACGATCTCGGCCGTGTCAGCGAATACGGCAGCGTGAAGGTCCGCGACCTGATGTACGTCGAGAAATATTCGCACGTGATGCATCTGGTGTCGGCGCTGGAAGGCCAGCTGCGCGGCAATCTCGACGCCCTCGATGCATTAGCCGCATGCTTTCCCGCGGGCACGTTGAGTGGTGCACCCAAGGTTCGCGCCATGGAGATCATCGAAGAGCTCGAACCGGTGCGCCGCGGAGTTTACGGCGGGGCCGTTCTCTACGCCGATCACGCGGGCAATCTCGATTCCTGCATCGCCATCCGAACCATGGTGCTGCACGGCGGCCGGGCATATGTGCAGGCGGGCGCCGGCATCGTCGCCGATTCCGACCCCGAGAAGGAATACCAAGAGTGCATGAACAAAGCTAGCGCCTTGCTCCGCGCAGCGGAGCAGGCCGGCGGCTAGAATCAGTTTCGGATTTCGAAAGCAGCGTTGCAGGACAGAATGACCTTAGAGTCGCCGAAAAGCCTGCATTGAAGGTATGTATCAGGGCACGACTTCAGTCGTGCCGAAACATCGACTTTCTTGATCTGTCATCCTGAGGAGGCTTCAGCCCGACGAAGGATCTGCGCTTCGCCGCGAATTGCCATGGTCTTCGTCTTAGACAATTACGATTCCTTCACCTACAACCTGGTCCAGTACATCGGAGAACTGGGCGCTGATGTCGTTGTTTGCCGTAACGATCAGACAACGACCGCCGACATCGAAGCTCTTCATCCCGCCCGCATCGTGATCTCCCCCGGCCCCTGCACACCGCACGAGGCCGGCATCAGCATCGACGTCATCAGGCACTTCGCCGGCAAGATTCCGATCCTCGGTGTGTGCCTTGGACATCAAGCCATCGGCGAGGCGTTTGGCGGCAAAGTGGTTCGCGCGGCGAACCTGATGCATGGCAAGACCAGCTCCGTCGAGCACGATGGCAAAACCATCTTCCGCGACATACCGTCGCCGATGACGGCGACCCGCTACCACTCGCTCATCGTCGAAGAGAAAAGCCTTCCCAAGGAGTTTGAAATCTCCGCGACCTGCCACGATCGCGACGGAACGCGCGTCATCATGGGCCTCCGTCATCGCAGGCTCCCGGTCGAAGGTGTGCAGTTTCATCCTGAAAGCGTCCTGACCGAACAGGGCAAGCAGATCATTCGCAATTTCCTGGAGCTCTGATCGGGTGTCGTATTGGGAGGTTCGCGTTCCCACTTTCACACTGCTTCAGAATTGTCGTGAATGGGAACCCAATCTGTGGCACAGTCGTATAAACGACTGTTAACAACCCATCCCCGGGCAATTGAAACTGGAAACTTGAAACTAAAAATATGACCAGCGGCTCGCCAGCGCCACTCCACTCAAATCTCCCTGCTCACGGTGACGAGAATGCCACGCACGCTCGCGTAAACTTAACACTCGAAACTCGAAACCCGAAACTGACCCTTATGTCTGACGCGGTAGAACTGCGGGGCATCCGCAAAAGCTACGACCACTTCGTCGCCGTTGATCGCCTTTCGCTCAGCATTCGCGAGGGCAGCGTCTACGGGCTGCTTGGCCCCAACGGTGCCGGCAAGACGTCCACCATCCGCATGATGATCGGCATCACCATGCCCGATGAAGGCGACGTCCGCCTCTTCGGCCAGCCGTTTCATCGCGAGCAATTGACTCGTATCGGCTACCTTCCCGAAGAACGCGGGCTCTACAAGCGCATGAAGGTCCTCGATCACCTGATCTTCCTCGGCCGCCTGCACAATCTCTCCGAGCAGGACGCTCGCCAGCGCTCGCTAGACTGGTGCGAGCGCCTGCAGATCGCCGACTGGGAAGATAAGAAAGTGGAGGAGCTCTCCAAGGGCATGCAGCAGAAGATTCAGTTCATCGCTACGCTGCTGCACGATCCCGCGCTGGTCATCATGGACGAGCCGTTCTCCGGGCTTGATCCGGCGAACTCGGTCATGCTGAAAGATGTTCTCATCGATCTAAAAAAGGCCGGCAAGACCATCCTGTTTTCAACGCATCGCATGGACCAAGTGGAGCGACTTTGCGACTCGATCTGCCTCATCGATCATGGCCGTGCCATCCTGGAAGGCGATCTCAAGAAGATCAAAGCCAGCTACGGTAAGAACCATGTGCAGATGCAGTACGACGGCGATCCTCACCTCGAAAATTGTGCGTTGATCGAATCGCTCAACAATTACGGCAATTATGTCGAGGCGCGGCTTAAGCCCGGCGCCGACCCGCAAGAATTGCTGCGGATGACCGCCGAGCGCGTCCGCATCAGCCGCTTCGAACTGCTGGAGCCCTCGCTGGAAGAAATTTTTATCGATCAGGTGGGCAAGCATGCATAACGTCTGGATTCTGCTCAAACGCGAATACCTGGAACGCGTGCGCAGCCGCTCTTTTATCGTCTTTACGCTGTTGATGCCGGCATTCATGGCGGGCAGCGTCGTGATTCCCGCGAAGATCGCGGAAATGTCTTCCGGCGGTAAAACCAACCTGGTCATCGTTGCCAACGACGCCGCACTCGCCACTGCCGTCGGTCACGAACTTTCCATCGCCAAGCAGGAGAGCGAACTCGGTACCGATGCTGCCAACCTTCCGCCGCGTATCTACACCATCGAGGTCGACACCGATACCAGCGATGCCGAGCGCGATCGCCTGTCGCAGCAGCTCAGCGACGGCAAGATCACCGGATTTCTCTGGCTGACCAACGATGCGCTGGCCGATCATAAGGTGCAATACAGCACAAAAGAAGCCGGCGACTTCGAGCGCCCGCGCGAAATGCGCAATGCCATCCGCACGGCGGTGACCAAGCAGCGTCTGGCGCAGAAGGGCATGAGCGAGACGGAAGTCGAATCGCTGCTCACGCCCATCACGGTCAAGACGGTCCGTCCCGAGAAGGGCAAGACGGGAGCCAGCAGCACCGAGATCTTCATCACCGCATTTGCCATGGTGGTGCTGCTGTACGCCGTTGTCATGATCTATGGCATGGCGGTGATGCGCTCGGTCATCGAGGAGAAGAGCACGCGCATTCTGGAAGTGCTGCTTTCCTCCGTCACCTCGAAGGAATTGCTGGCAGGCAAGATTATTGGCGTCGGCGCTGTGGGGTTGACGCAGATTCTGGTGTGGGTCACCTGCGCCAGCTTGTTCTCGGCTCCCGGAGTGATAGTCTCGAGGAGCGAAGTGCATCTCCCCATGATCAGTATGGTCGCCTTCGCCATCTTCTTCCTGCTGGGCTACCTGCTTTACAGCGCCATGTACGCCGCCATCGGCTCCATGGTCAACACCGATCAGGAAGCGCAGCAGATGCAGTGGCCGGCAATGATGCCCATCGTGCTCGCCGTTTTTCTCATGAACGCGGTCATCCAGCACCCCAACGCGCCGCTGTCGTTCTGGCTGTCGATGGTTCCATTCTTTGCCCCGATTCTGATGCTGGTGCGCGTTCTCATTGAAACGCCGCCACTGTGGCAGATAGGGCTTAGCATCCTGCTGATGGTGGTGACCATCTACGGCCTGCTGGCGATCTCGTCGCGCATCTACCGCGTCGGTATCCTGATGTATGGCAAGCGCCCGACATTGCCGGAGTTGCGCCGCTGGCTGAAGTACGCAGGGTAAAATTCTGGCGTGGCCGATCCCGCCAGCGAAACGGAATCCCGCTTCACCCGGTTGCAGCGAATCCAGCTCACCCTGGTCTCCTGGATTGTCCCCGCAGTGTTGCGCCTGATCGGCCGCACCCTGCGCTGCACCACGACCTTCGAGGAAGGATCGATCCAGAGCCTAGATGAAATCTATCCCGGCATCTACCCTTTCTGGCATCGCTGTGTGTTGCCGGCGGCCTGGCTTTACCGCAACCGTCATCTCGCGGTGATGACGAGCCGCAGCCTGGATGGCGAATTCATCGCCCGTGTCATCAGTCGCTTTGGATTTCTGCCCGTGCGCGGCTCGAGCAGCCGCGGCGGCCAACGCGCCCTGCTGGAGATGAACCAGCTACTCGGCGAAAACCACTCCGCCGCATTCACCATCGATGGTCCGCGCGGCCCGCGCAATGTAGCCAAGAAGGGACCGGTTCTGCTGGCGCGCATAAGCGGTGTGCCTGTCGTCGCCTTTTACGTCGCCGTGGAGCGCGCCTGGGTATTAGACACCTGGGATGGGTTAATGATCCCCAAACCGTTTTCGCGAGTCTACGTCCGCGCCGCCCGTAAGATCTTCGTTCCGCCCGATGCCGACGATGCCGCGATGGACCGCTATCAGACCGAAATGCAGGCTGCGCTCGAACGCGTTACCGCCTTCGCCGAATCGCAATTTGCACCCCGCAATTGACACATCCTCCGGCGGACAGTACATTCAAACGTTCGCCTGATCGTAACGTCAGGTCGTTCTTTGCCAACCATGGTTCGCGCGTTCCGTCCCTTCAGGCGGAACTGGGAAGCGGGTGTAAAACCCGCGCTGCCGCGCAACTGTAAGCGAGCGAATGGCGGAAAGGCCACTGTGCAAATGGGAAGGCCCCGCCGCTACGCCCCAACAAGTCCAAATGCGGGACTTGTCGGGGACTCCTGATCTTCCACCTTCTTTAGGTGTAGTCGATCGCAGCTCGCAAGCCAGGAGACCGGCGCGATACCGAATCACCAACCCCTTTCGCGTGTAAAGGAGGCGTCCCCTTGCGTACCATCCGTTTTCTATTCCTCACGCTGCTATGTTGCACTGCAGCTTCCGCATCTGATCTCAAAGTCACCGTGCAGAGCCCTTCCGGCGATGTCGTTTCCGGCGTCCACGTCACGCTGTTTCGCACCGCCAACAATTCCGGCGTCGCGACACTAACCACCAGCGGCGATGGCATCGCCGATTTTCCCAACGTCGCTGACGGCGACTATCGCGTCGTCATCCTCGCTCCCGGCTTCGCCGAACAATCGCAACAGGTCTCTTTGCCGAAGACGTCAGAGCTTACCGTTGAGCTCAAGCTGACGACCACGCCGCAGACGGTTGTCGTCTCCGGCAGCTCAACGCCGGCTACACCCGACCAGACCGGCGCTTCCGTCGGCCTGCTCGATAGCACTCAGCTTAATTTGTTGAATCCCGTCACCACCGTCGATGCGCTGAAATACATTCCCGGAGCGATGGTCAGCCCCTCCGGGCAGTATGGCGCAATCGGCAGCCTGTTCGTTCGCGGCGGCGACTCCGACTACAACAAGGTCATCATCGACGGCGTACGCGTCAACGATCCCGGTGGCTACTTCGATTTTGGCGTGGTCCCGATGAGCAACGTCCAGCGCCTCGAGGTCGAGCGTGGTCCCGAGAGCACCGCCTATGGCACCGATGCGATGACCAGTGTGGTCCAGCTCTGGACCTCGACCGGCAGCACGCCAACGCCACTCGTGGAGTTCGGCGCCGACGGCGGCAACTTCAATACTGCGCACGGCTACGCGTCGCTGGCGGGAGCACGCAGCATCTTCGACTACAACCTCTTCGCCGATCAGTTCAACTCCGATGGACAGGGCATCAACAACCAATACTCGAATTCGCTGCAAGGCGGAAACGTCGGCGTGAAGCTCTCCGATCGCGTCGCCTTTCGCTTGCGGCTTCGTCACTACAACAGTTGGACTGGCGTTTCCTCCAATTGGTGGTTCAATGGCGCACCCGTGCTCCCGCCCGATCCCAACCAGTACGCGCACCAGAACAACTTTCTCGCCAGCGGCGATCTGACGGTAAGCGGTCCCGGCTCATGGCAGCATTCCTTCAAGGGCTATGAGTACAACCACGTCGCCTTCAACGACAATCCGGTTAACGATCCCGATCGGCCTTACGACACCGCGTTCAGCAATCTGACCAAGTACAACGTCGCCGGCTTCAGCTATCAGGGCATCTGGACGCCGCGGACGTGGGCGCAGAGCACCGTCGGCTATACCTTTGAGGACGAGAACGGTTACATCAACAGCAATGACGGCACGGTCGAGATGCCCGAGATCAGCATCACGCACGGCCTGCGGCGCAACAACTACCTTTTCGGACAGGAGACCATCATCTGGAAGCGGTTGTCCGTGTTGGCCGGCCTGGGCTATGTCAACAATGAAAGCTTTGGCAATAACGTCTCGCCGCGCGCTTCTGCGTCCGTGCTCGTCTTTCGCGATCATGGGATCTTTAGCGGCACGCGGCTGCGCGCCGGCTACGCGGAAGGGATCAAGGAGCCCAGCTTCGAGGAGTCCTTCGGCATCTCAGGAACCTTCCCGACCATTCCAAATCCGAACCTCAAGCCCGAGCAGAATCACGCCGTGGAAACCGGCTTCGACCAAGGCCTGTTCAACAACCGGTGGTCGCTGTCGGCGCTCTACTTTCACAATCTCTTTCTCGATCAAATCGAATACGAGGTCAACGACATCACCTTCGTCAGCCAGTACGTCAACTTGAACAAGTCGATAGCGCAAGGCGCGGAGGTCGTGCTCAGCGGACGTGTCCTCAAGAATCTTGCCGTGAACGCCTCGTACACCTACACGTCGACAGCGATTCTGCAAGCGCCGCCGTGCTCCCTGGCCGACGGCTGTGATCCCCGCATCTACGGCGTGGGCGCGGCGCTGTTGCGCCGTCCCAAGCAGATGGGTAATCTTCTGCTGACCTACACCCGGCCCCGCTGGGGAGCGACGACCGGCGTCCTGGCCGTCGGTCAGCGTCCCGACTCCGATTTTCTCTTCGGCTACATCCCACCGATCTACTACGCTGCGGGGTTCGCGACCGTGGACATGGGCGGATGGCTGGAGATCAATCATCACATCACGGCGTACGCTAATCTCGACAACGCATTCAACGAACACTACAACATCGTTCTGGGATATCCCGCGCTGGGCCTGAACTTCCGCGGGGGATTGCGATTCAGATTCGGGGGAGAATAGGTAGAGCCGGCCTTCAGGCCGGCGTTTGCGACTGCTATCACCACTTGTCGCCACCGAGATCGAACGATCTCGGCGGCGACACCTTCGGAAATCGCCTGTACAATCATTGCCGCTGCCATGGCGACGGTAACCGCACCGATCGGACAAGAGGAGCAAAGGCGTTCTTCGCCGGAACGCTTGTTCTCGCTTGACTTGTTTCGCGGCATCACCATTGCGGCCATGATCGTCGTCAACAATCAGAGCAGC
>JASHXK010000363.1 GCA_030043575.1 Terriglobales bacterium | reverse complement strand
ACCGGCAGCTTCCAGTCCGGACCCAGGCAATGCGCTAAGCCCTCTTTCCCGTCGATCACATGCTCGGGGCCGGTATAACCCTTCTCGGCCAGCAGTGCCGCCAACATCCCACTTTGTGTGGCCATGGGATCGACGGTGTTCTTCATCATGGTGAGCTTGCCGGCCGTGACCGCGCCGAGCGTGGCCCGCGCACTGGCACTGATGCCGATGGCGTGCTGAATTTGCTCCGGCGTGAGCCGCAACATACGTCCAGCAACGATCGGCGAGACGAACGCCGTGAGCGTCGCGTGATGCCAGCCGCGCTCGCGAATGCCCGGAAACGCCGCTTCGCACAGCCGCATTTCGAATTCATGACCAAGTACGATGCCGACGATCAGCTCCCGCCCATCGCTGCCTGTGCGCTCGCAAGCGGCGATTGCAGCCGGGAAAATGTCGGAAGGATGCGACGGGTCCTGCTTCCAGTAGATGTCGTTGTAATCCATGCACCGGATCATCAGCGCGTTGGCGAACGATGCCGAGACCGGATCCATCTGCCCGCCGCTCCCGATCAGGGTTGCCTTTCCGGGACCGGAGATCTCATCCAACACCTCAAGTGCGATTTTCACATCGTGCTGCTGGTAACCGCCGATCGCACAGCCGATGCTGTCGAGCAGGAAGCGCTTGGCCTGATAGATTGCGTTGGCAGAGAGCTGCTCATAGTCCAATCTGGCGGCCCACTCTGACATTGTGGTAGTAATAGTCGGCTTGCTCATCTTGAGTGCCGGCGCTGTCGTAGTGGCCATATTCTCTCCTTACCTAGCCAAATTCTTGAACGGCAGGAATGTCATGAAATCGGCGTGGTGCACGATGTAAGCTTCGGTTGTGCGCTTCACCAGGTCGCCCTCGGCAGCATGAGCTGCCACAATGTGGCATACTGCGTCGGGCACCCCGCACTCCATCGCCAGCGCAACTCCGGTAAAGGGATGACGCAGCAGTTCGCCGCGCCTGCTTTGTCGCGTCCTGCCGTCAACGTTCTCGTATTCCAGCAGCTTGCCGACATCGGCGAGGATCGCGCCGGCGATCACCGTGTCCATATCAATCGGCAGCGCACTGCCCATGAACTCGATCATGCTCTCGGCAGCTTGGCGCGCGATGTGTACCACGCAGCGCTTGTGCTCCATGAAAGTCGTGGGGCAATTCGGTACGAGCAGCGTGAACGGAATGCGGTTCAAGTCTTCAGGCAGCAGCGGACTGAGTTCCAGCGCCCGCTCCCAGGTGCGCGTTACCTGCTCGCGCAGCGTGGGCGACTGGATCCATTCGATCTCCGGCCAAAGTTTCAGGACAGCTTCGTGCATCGATTCTGCCAATATCGCGCGCAAGGGTTGCGCTTGGGCGCTTCCCTGCAGCTCAACCAGATATTCCTAGCACTTCTCCGGGAAGAACAGCTATGACGGGCGTCACATTTGGCGTTTTGCCCTGATTGGACACACAGGCGCAGATATATGAAGATTTTTTGAGGGGTCTAGGCGACGGTTTACTCGGCGGGATTGACGGTGGTGCGCGTAGCCTGCTGGCATCTTTTGTGCATGGTGCGTCGTTTGCGAATTCCGATCTTCCTGATTCTCTTTTTCGGCGCTGCCGGCTGCGCATTCGCTCAGGGAGGCCCGCCGTATTACACCAACGATCCGGGCACTCCCGGCCCGAACAACTGGGAGATCAATGTCGGCTACATTCCTTTTTTCTACAGCAACAATTCAGTCAGCCACACACCGGATCTGGACATCAACTACGGCGTGGGCGAGCGCATCCAACTGACCTACGAGAATGCGTGGCTGCGCGTGCGGGATGAGGGCGCCGAGCCGAAATACGGCTTGGGACAATCGAATTTCGGCGTCAAATGGCGATTCTATGATGCCGGCGAGGACGGTTGGTCCATCGGGATGTTCCCGCAGGGATTTGTCAACAATCCCAACAATTCGGTGAAGCGTGGCATCACGCCGGCCAGCCAGGCGTTCCTGCTGCCGTTCGAATTCGCCAGGAAGGTCGGGCCGGTGGATCTGAATTTTGAGCTGGGCTACAACTTCGTCCACGATGGGCCGAGCGGCTGGCTGACGGGACTGGTGGTGGGCCATACGTTCAAGCGCCTGGAAATCGACAGCGAGTTTTACAACACCAGCACCTACAATCCCTACATCAGCCAGCCAACGCTGGACGCGGGGATGCGGTATCGCCTACACAATCCCATCATTCTGCTGCTGATGGCTGGCCGCGGACTGGAACCGGCGAGCCGCAACCAGCCCTACTTTGTGGGATATTTCGGTGTGCAGTTCCTGCTGCCGACGCGTGCCTACAACGCCGACAATCCCGAACCGAAGACGGAGCAGCCGAAGCCGTGAGGAGTTGGGTTTCTCATTGTCCTGACGTATCCAATCTCCGGCTGCTGATCGTTACTTAATCGCGCCGATCTGCTTCAGGATGCCGAGCTCGTCGGAGCTGCCCCAGCGCTCGACAATGAGGCCATTCCTGAAACGCGCAATCTGCATGCCCCGTGCTTTCACCTTCTTGCCGGTGGCGGGAATTCCCATGAGCGGACCATTATGCGTGCCGGTTATGGTGTAAGCCATGGCGACATTGTCGTCATCGGTGACCATGTAGTCCACGGAGACGGCGAGATCGGGGAAGGCAGCGCGCATACCGCCAAAAAAATCGATGTAGCCTTGCGGGCCGGGGGCCTGGTTCGGCGCCGGGTCGTGATCGACCACGTC
>JASHXK010000362.1 GCA_030043575.1 Terriglobales bacterium | reverse complement strand
AGGAAGTTTACGCTCCCGGGGATCAAGAAACGGGACGGTCGTGCGGAGGCTTTGGACGAAGGGCAGTCCTGGAAGGTCGGTCAGTGTTACAAATACTCTTCTTGCATCCGGCCGTATAAGGGCCATCCCGTCCTCTTTAAGAACCCCACCAAGTCGCGGGTACAAGGAGGGAACGGCGACTTCTCGCTCATGTGGATTGCTTTCAGAGAATCAAGATGCCGATGGCCTTACGTTGGATTGGTGAACGTAACAGTGTAGCTTGCAACCGACGGTTGATTGAATTGGCATGGCGGTTGGGTGTTCACATGACCTTCCTGTGGGTAACTCTTGCCCGGACAACCAGGACCTGTCGGTGGATTAGATGGTCCTGTGCAAATGTCGCATCCCAGCGGATACACACCGGGATTCTTGGCATTGCCAGTCGCAGAAGTCACGGTGATCGCGATGCCTGAGGACGGCGTGATCGAAACGCCATAGTTGAACCCATTCACGAGACTGACGTCATACCAGTCATTGCCCTGAGTATTCAAGTTCAGTTCGGCCATTGTCAGTCCTGTTCCACCGCCGCACAGCGACCAGACCAATATGTCCGCCGAAATGGCAACATTGAAGTTACCTTTCGTGAGCGTAATAGGCTGCGACTTTCCGGAGGCGAGGGTGAAGGAGCAAGCATAAGCATTTCCCTGTGCTGGAAACGTACAAAAGGGAAAATCGCTTTGACTGTAAGGACCCAGGGACGCCCCGTTGAAGCCGATGTAAATGGTCCGGCTCGCAGTGGTATTGTTTGTGATCGTAACCGTCTGGTTGAGAGCTCCGAGGTCGGCGACGGCGAAGGTAACGAGTGCCGCGACAAGCAGACATTTCTGCATCGTTGTAGTCACAGCAGTCCTCCAAGTTGACAATGCGGCTGCAGCAAAGAGAACTTACGCGCTGCGGGAGCGGCTGTCAATGTAGTGTGTTTTATCGTGACACTATCGTGACTTTGAATTGACCCTCACTATGACGATTCGCGTAAGCCTGTTATTTTGTTGGCGTCCCCGACGGGATTTGAACCCGTGTTACCGCCGTGAAAGGGCGATGTCCTAGGCCGGGCTAGACGACGGGGACGCTTGCGAGGCGGGAACAACATCTCATACTAGCAGCCGCTTCAAAACAGTGTCAAAAGCCGTGCGACGTCCTACCTAACATCGCAAGCGAAAATTGCGAGCGAAATTCTGCGGTGTTACACTTTGCTCACCGCTGAGCGGAGCGACTTGCGGGCGTGAGATCAAGCCTCCTCAAGCGCCGGTTTTGCGCTGGATGTGGTGATCGAGAGCCCGCCGCCGAAATCCCGAGCCTCAGCAAGGGACCTCTAGAAGTTGCAGTTAAGCGGGAGTAACTCAGTGGTAGAGTCACGGCTTCCCAAGTTGAGGCGATTGGCGGGCGTATTGAGCCCGCCGCCGAAATCCCGAGCCTCTGCGAGGGACCTCTAGAAGTTGCAGTTAAGCGGGAGTAACTCAGTGGTAGAGTCACGGCTTCCCAAGCCGTTGGTCGCGGGTTCGATCCCCGTCTCCCGCTCCATTCATTTCATCTTCGAAACTCTGTAACCAATATCGTGTTCCTAAAGTAGCAACGGCGCGATAGAACAGCGCTGACAGCTTCGCAAACCTCTGCGAGAGTTGTTCATTACCGGCGGGCATGGACTCGTTCGTGAGTTCGAAAGCGTGCCGGAAAATCCGAAGGAGAAAGGCATGACCAAAACCCTGCTTAAGTTACTTGTGGCGGCGTCGCTATTGGCGGGAGGAGTAGCGATCGCCCAGAAGCCAGTCCAGAACGTCAGCCCTGGTCGCCATCCCAATCTTGCTGCCGCCCAGCGGCTCTGCGAACAGGCCTACCAGAAGATCATCGCGGCTCAGCAAGACAACGAGTGGGACATGGAAGGCCATGCGCAGAAGGCCAAAGACCTGCTCGACCAGGCGAATCAGCAGCTGAAGTTAGCCGCGCAGTACGCCAATAAGAATAAGAAGCAGTGAGCTGTGGTTCGGGCGGCCGCCCATTTTCGTAGGGATCTCAGTTTTTCATTTCAAAAGAGGATGCGTGCCTTTCCGTCGGCTGCGCTCGGGGCGCACCAGCACGAATGGGCACGCCCAAAATCGCTCTCACTCAGCGTGCGCAGAGACGGCTCGCTCTGCGGACCGGGTCCTCGCTTCCACCTCGGCCAGATCCGCAATTTCATCGCAAGAGGGAGAGCCGCCGGATTCGGCGTCAGGAGGCCGCTGGGCCGAAATGCCGTCTCTATGGTCGGCCCCGCCTCCGGTCGTCGAAATTAGACCCTGTGCTCGTCGAGCACAAGCCACTCTAGTAACAGCGGGTGCTCCCACCCCGCGTCTTCCGAGACCCTGGGCAGCGTCCGGTCTCCAGAGAAACTGGGCAACATGAAATCTTGACACGTGGCGCACTTGGGCTGTGCAGGCCACACAACTTGCGCTGCATCGTCGCGCGACAAGACAGATCCATCACGCAGCGACCACTACGGGCTGGCGCACGAAGCTGCGGCCGCGCTGTTCTGCTCCAAAGATCAGCACTATTGAAAGAGCCGCGATCACTACCAATTCGAAGGCCGTTAACGCCCACGCGTAGCCGAGATGGTCGCGCAGAGCGAACTCCACCGTCGGGGTCGAGGAAGCGAGCAGAATCCCGATCTGATAGGTGAATCCGGGCAATAGTCCTCGCACTGCGTCGGGTGAAAGCTCGTTGAGATGCACCGGAATGATTCCCCACGCGCCTTGTACTCCCATCTGCATGACGAAGGCGCCGATCGCCAGGATTGCGAGCGTGCTGCCGAAAGCCCACGCCGGCATCACGATCAGAGCAACCCCTAACGCAGCGAGCATGCTGTAACGGCGGCCGATGCGCTCTGAGAGTAACCCGAAGATGATCGCACCAACGACTGCGCCGACGTTGTAGAACATGGTGATGTAGGCGACGGTGTTGGGTGCGATGCCGTGGGCGTGCTTGAGGAAGTCAGGATAAAGATCCTGCGTGCCGTGCGACAGGCAGTTCATCAGGAACATCAGCACGATCATGTAAAGCGCAAGCCACTTGTGCTGCCACGCGATGCGGGGGCCGTCGATGGTGCGCGCGACGCGATGCTGCTGCCATGCTTCGGACTCGGGGACCTTGGTGCGGATGTAGAGCGCCAGCAGTGCGGGAATGCCGCCGACCCAGAACATCGCGCGCCAACCCCAGTTGGGAAGCACCACTCGCGCGGCCAGTGCGGCCAGCAGATAACCGATGGAATAACCGCTCTGCAGAATTCCCGAGAGTACGCCGCGCCAGCGCACCGGCGCGTGTTCCATGGCAAGCGATGCGCCGACGCCCCACTCGCCGCCCATGCCGATGCCGAAGAGCATCCGCAGGACAAAGAAGACGGTGAAGTTGGGCGCGAAGCCGCAGAGCACTTCGACGGCAGCGAAGTACACCACGTTCACCATCAAGGGACGGCGGCGGCCGTAGCGATCGGCCATCATGCCAAACAGCAGCGCCCCGACGGGCCGCATCATAAGCGTCGCGGTGACGCTGAGGACGATGTCGCGCTTAGGAACGTGGAAGTGCGCGGCCAACGTGTCAAAGAGGAAGATGACGACGAAGAAGTCGAAGGCGTCCAGCGTCCAGCCGAGAAAGCCGGCGCTCATGGCATGCCAACGATCGGAGGAGGATTCGGGCGGCCCAGTTTCGAGCATGTGGGCGTGAAGGTATCAGATGTGGCTGCCAAATGCCAGAGGTGTGTGGCAATGGGTCAGTTTGAGAATTGTGCAATCAATCGCGGGTGGAGCACGCCTTCAGGCGTGCAGCCGAGATACCGGGAGTGTCTCGGCTTCATCCGCTGAGGTAAGGGTAGATTTACCTCAGGCGCTAAAGCGCGGTACAAATCGCGCTGCACTATGCACGCCTCAAGGCGTGCTCCACCCTTCCATCGTGAGACGGCACGGGAAGAATCAGGTGCGATGCCGACCTTACTCGTAGCGCAAAGCGACGATGGGGTTGACACGCGAAGCCTTGCGTGCAGGAAGATAGTTGGCAAGCAAAGCTATTCCAGTGAGAGTGACTGTGACGAGCGACAGCGTGGCGAAATCGCCGGGGCGTACCTTGAACAGCAGCGAGGCGAGAAATCGCGTCAGCACAAACGACGCTGCGAATCCGACGACCAGACCGATGCCAACGAGAGTGAATCCTTCGCGCAGGACCATGGTGACAACGTCTTTGCGCTCCGCGCCAAGCGCCATGCGAATGCCGAGCTCGCGTGTGCGCAGGCTGACAGCGTAAGAGATGACGCCATAGATCCCGACAGCTGCGAGCAGCAGCGCCAGTCCGCCGAACAGAGCAAGCAGCATCAAGGTGAATCGGCGCGCCGCTTGCGATTCCGCTACATAGTCCTCCAGCGGGCGCACGTCATAGATGGGCTGGGTATTGTCGACCGAAAGGAAGGCCTGACGCACGGTTTGCTCGAATCGCTGCGGATCGCCGTCGGTGCGCACGACAACGTTGTAGCCAAAGTCCATGTCCTGAGCCTGAGCGACATAGGCTTCCATATCGGATGGACGGTCGAAGCCGTACTGGCGAACGTCGCCAACGATGCCGACGATGGTGAGCCATGGTTTGCGGTCGTCGCGGCCGCCGAGCTGGATGTGCCTGCCGATGGGATCTTCGTTGGGAAACACCGCTCGCGCACACGACTCGCTGATCAATGCGACCCCGGGTGCGCCGGCGCGGTCGGCGTCGGTGAAGAGACGGCCGCGCTTCAGGGGAATGCGCATCACGCGGAAGTAATCGGGCGAAACGGAATAGGTGTCGGGCGATGGCCCATCGGACTCGTTCGCCAAAGGCCGATCCTGAATATGCAATCCGCGACGATCGAAACTGGTCAGAGGCAGTGTGCTGACCATCGCGACGCCCTCGATGCCGGGAGTTGCGCGCAAGCGCTGCATGGCCTGCTCGTAGAAGCTCAGCTCGACCTGCGGCTTCTTGTCGTAACGCTCGCCGTAGACATAGACGCCCGCGGTCAACACATTATGCGGATCGTATCCGGGATTGACGTTGAGCAAGCGTAGCAGGCTCTTGCCCAGCAACCCGGCTCCTACGACGAGCACGAATGCCAGCGCTATCTCCAGCGTCACCAGAACGTTGCGATAGCCGTGACGCGCGCGGCCCTCGGTGGCTTTCGAGCCGGCTTCCTTTAAAGCTTCGTTCGGATCTACCCGTGAGGTGCGCAGCGCGGGCACGACACCGAACAGCAGGCCGGTCAGGATACTGATGCCCAGCGCGAACAGCAGCACCGGCACGTCGACCCGAATTTCGTGGGCGCGAGGAAGTTCCTTCGGACCAAGTGTGGTGAGCAGGCCGGTACCCCACCAGGCGAGCACCGTTCCTGCCACGCCTCCGAGCAGCGCCAACAGCAGATTCTCGGAGAGAAGCTGGCACGCCAAGCGACCGCGGCCGGCGCCGAGAGCGACACGCAGCGCCATTTCTTTTTCGCGAGACGCTGCGCGAGCCAGCGCCAGATGGGCGACATTAGCGCAGGCGATGAGCAACACCATAGCAACCGCGCCCAATAGGATCCAGAGTGCGGTGGTCACACGTCCCACGACGAAGTCGTGAAGCGGCATCATTGCGATGACGTCTCGCGCATTGTAATCCGTGGGATGCTCGCGGACGATTCCACGGAGAAGCGCATTCAGCTCGGCATGCGCCTGCTCGATCGAGACGCCGGGCTTCAGCCGGCCGACCACGTTGAGATGCTGGCAGCCACGACACGCACTTGGCTGCTTCAGGTCATAGCCCAAGGGCGTGTAGAGCTCGGGCGTGACGGAGACATCGGAGCGGACCAGAGGATGGAAGGTCTCAGGCAGAATGCCGACCACCTTGTAAGGGCGGCCGCTGAACTCGACTGTGCGGCCAATGACCGTCGGGTCCCCACCGAAACGCCGCAGCCATAATCCATAGGAGAGCACAGCTTCGTAGCGAGTGTCGGGATGATCTTCTTCCGCAACAAAACTGCGACCGAGATGCATCGTGACACCAAGGGTGTCGAAGTAGTCATAGTTGACCCGCATTCCCGGCAACAGCTCGGAATGGCCAAGCTCTACGAACGCGGCCTCGCCGTCGCGAAAGAGTGACATGCTCTGGAACATGTGGCTGCGCTGACGTAAATCGTAGGTGGTAGTGAAGTCGATCGTCTCGGGCACAGGGCTGTCAGAATCGGCGACGGAGAACTTCACCAGGCGATCAGGGTCGCGATACGGCAGTTGATTGAGCAGCACGGCCTTGACGACGCTGAAGATGGCGACGTTGGCTCCGACGCCAAGCGCGATCGTCAGAATGGCGACGCAGGCGACCATCGGCGATTTCTTGAGGAGTCGCAGGGCGTGTCGTAGGTCGCGCATTTTCGCTTTTGGCTATCAGCTGTCGGCTTGCGCCCTTAGCTCCGCGGACAGTGTTCTGCGGAAGCAAGAGCTTAGATTATGGGGCAAAACATGCTCCGAATGCGGAGCCAATCAATTCAGTAGCTTGGACCAGGACCAAATCAGCGCTTTGTCCGGCTGTCGAAAGGCGTGTCCGCGAGCGGACAACGGAGCTTGGGAGTTGGGAACGGCCAACCCTTTGATAGAATCACGCGCACATGACAATCAGACGGCGAGAATTTTTGAAGCTGGCGAGCCTGGCTGCGGGTGGAGTGTTGCTGCGCGATGTGCCGAGCTGGGCGCTGCCGCAAAGCAAGACCGAGACGGCCGGCCAATCGATGCGCGTGGTGATTCTGGGCGCAGGCTTGGCCGGATTGGCTGCCGGGTGGGAGCTGAATCAGGGCGGGCACGAGATCGTCATCCTCGAGGCGCAGACACATCCCGGCGGACGCGTACACACCATTCGCGAAGGGCTGTCGGACGATATGTACGCCGAGGCCGGCGCGGGACGCATTCCCAACACGCACACGGTCACGCGCGAGTGGGTGAAGTATTTCAACCTTGAGCTGGAGCCGTTCTGGCCGACCGGTGGTGCGGATGTCGCGCTGCTGAAGGGTGAGCGCGTCCTGACACCGGCGGGCAAGTCGGTCGATATGTCGCAGGTACCGCTGAATCTCACGCCGGAGGAGCGGCGCATCGGCCTCGCGAACTTCGATGAGCATTACTACGGCGCCACGATGCGCAAGATCGGCGACGGTATTCGCCAGGATTGGCCGCCGGAGATCATGGCGCTGGCCGACATCAGCATGGCGGATTATCTGCGGCAGCAGGGCGCGTCAGAGGATGCGATCAGCTACATGGTGCTGGGCTTTCAGGATGACGCTGCGCTGGATTTCATGCGCGATGCCAACAGCCATCACACCGAGTCGCTGGCAAAGATCCAAGGCGGCAACGATCAGCTGCCGCGCGCGTTTGCCGCAAAGCTGAGCAGCCAGATCCGCTATGGCTGCGCGGTAGAGCACATTCAGCGTGACAAGAGTTCTATCCGGATTACCTACCGGCAAGAGGGATTGCAAGACCAGGTCGATGCTGATGCAGTCGTGTGCGCGATTCCGTTTGGAGTACTGCGGACGATCGCGGTAACGCCGGAGTGGTCGCCGGCGAAGCGTCACGCCATCCACTCGCTCTCGTACGGACCGGTGGTGCGGGCGACGTATCAGGTGAATCGCCGCTATTGGCAGGATGGCGGCGAGAATGGATTTGGAACGTCGGACAAGAACTTCGAGGTCTGGCATCCGACCTATGGCAAACCGGGCACGCGAGGGTTGCTGCAGGCGTACGTCTATGAAAAGTACGCGCATCATCTCGATCAGATGGACGAGAGCGCGCGGCTTGAGGAGCTGATCCTTGACATGGATGCGGTGCATCCCGGGCTGCGGCCGCATCTGGAGACGGTGGTGATGAAGTCGTGGATGAACGATCCGTGGCAGCGCGGTGCGTACACCAATTACTACGTGGGCGAGCAGAAGCTCTACCCGGATGTGTGCCGTCGCGAAGATCGTATCTGGTTCGCCGGGGAACATGCGTCGCCGTGGCCAGGATGGATGCAGGGGGCGATTTATTCGGGAATCAAGACAGCGAAGGAGATTAGTGAGATCAGCCAAAAGAACCCAGGTTAGCGTCCAACCAACGGACGCGAACCCTTCGGCAAGCTCAGGGCAGGCTCTAGGGCACCGAGAACGTACAGATCAGCAACAAAGGGCGTCCCTGAAGGACGCCCTATTGTTATTGCCTGAAGGCCTGACTTACCGCGCGGTAGCTCCCGTCGTCATGGCGCCGGCCGCGGAGGCATTCGTCGCATTGCCTTGCTGCTTCAACCACGCCGCCAGATTGCCCTGCTGCTGATCGCGCAGCGCGACGCAGTTGTTAATGCTCTCAATCGCCTGCTTCTGATTGCGCTCGGTGCCAGGGAAGGGATGCTGCTCGAAGAACTGCTTCACTTCCGTGGCCTTTTCGGTGCTGCAGAAGCTCTGAGCGCCATAGAGGAAGACTCCCACGCCACCGAGGCCGCCGCCGGTTTTCTTCAGCAGGTCGTCAAAGTGCGCCCTCATGAAGTTCCACGTCGCATCCTGACTCGCGGGATGGTAGAGCAGGGCGATCAGCACATAAAGATCCTGCCCACGTACGTCGGGGGTTAACGTCCAGTCCAGCGTCTGCTTGGTGAGATCAGGTTGCTGGAACTCGGACAGCGCGTAGAAGTAACTGTAGTACTGTTCCGGCGACTTCGTCTTTTGCAATTGCGCCTTGTATTGATCGTAGAGCTGAGCATCGCCATGGTAGGCAGCCACCGCCAGTACCGGGCGAACCATCGTGCCATCGATGGAATCCGGATCCTTCATGTACTGTTGCACCATCACCTTGGCCTGCTGAATAACCTGAGGATCGCCGGCCCTCCCCAGACCCTCGAACAGGTAGGCCCGCTTCTGCTTCACCTCGGGCGTGTCGTTGGGCCGGCCGTTGTATCCCAGCTGCTGCAGCATGGGCGAGAACTCGCTGCGCAGCCAAGCGTCGAAGGCTGGACGGTCCGCGCTGGTCAGCATGTAGTCGTTGATCATGTTGAGCCGTTCGCCGAAGGAGGCGATCAGGTCGGCGCCGGGCGTGTTCTTCAACTGCGCGCCCAGGGCGAGATAGTCGCCAATGCTGTGCTTGCCAATGCGCATCAGCGCCCACTCATTGCCGATCAGGGCAATGCGCTCTTCGGGTGTGAAGACGGTGTCGACCGCGCTGCCGAGCTGATGCAACGCGCCGCTGTCATAATCGAAGCGGTAGTAGCCGAGGGCGTTGGAATCGGGGAAGACAAAGTTGGAGCAACCCTTCAGGGTGAACGTCTGCTGGCGCTCGGTAAGCAGGAAGCATTCTTGCTTGCCGGCTGAGTTGGCGTTGATGCCTCTAGCGCAGACCGGAATCTGCCAAATCTGATCGTCGGGCTGATTGAAAACCGCAGGCGTATCGAAATAGCGCTTCTGCGACAACTTCAGCGTGGTGTTGCCGCCTTCGCACTTGGACTCAGCGTCGACAAACGGAACGCCAGGATACTTCACGAAGGTCGGCATGATCTGATCGATCGGCTTCTTCGACGCTCTAGTCATCGCATTCCAAAAGTCTTCAGCGGTCGCGTTGCCGTAGGCATGCTCACTCAAATAAAGGTTGACACCCTTACGGAAGGTTTCCGGTCCGAGGTAAGACTCGAGCATGTGAAGCACTGCCGCGGACTTGCCGTAGGCGATGCCATCGAACAACTGCTCGATCTCGGCGCGGGTCGTAGCTTCCTGATGGATGGGCCGCGTGTTCTGCACGGAATCGCCGGACATGGAACGATCATTGTCGGCGACGGTGCCTTGGCCAACCATCCAATCAGGCTTCCATTGAGCGAGCGGGTGTGGCGTCATCCACGTAGCAAAACCTTCATTGAGCCAGATGTCATCCCACCATGCCATCGTCACCAGATCGCCAAACCACTGATGCGCCATTTCGTGTGCAATGGTCTCGGCCACACCCTGCTTGTGATCCACCGATGCCGTCTTATCGTCGACCAGCAGCGCGGTCTCGCGATAGATGATGGCGCCCCAATTCTCCATGGCGCCGGCCTGGAAGTCAGGCACGGCAATGTTGTCGAGCTTGGGCAGCGGGTACTTGATGCCGTAGTAGCTGTCGTAGTAGTGAAGAATGAATTTCGAAGCGGCCAGCGGGAACTGCGCCAGATTCTCTTTGCCCGGCACAGTGCAGACGCTCACCTTCACGCCATCCGTGTGGTCGGAGACGCACTTCCAATCGCCCACCGTGAGCGCGACCAGATAGCTCGACATCTTGGGTGAAGTAGAGAACTTGATGGTGTGCTTGTCGCCCGGTCCCGGAGTGTCGGAGACAATCTCGCCGTTGGAGATTGCGGTGTCGCCTTTGTCGACGATCGCGGTCATGTCGAAGGTAGCTTTGTAGGAAGGTTCGTCAAAGCATGGAAAGGCGACACGCGCGTCGGTGGATTCCATCTGCGAGACTTCGTACTTTCGCCCGTTGTAAGTGCTGAGATAGAAGCCGCGCAACTTGTCGTTAAGATGGCCGGTGTACTTGATGTGGACCATCGCGGCCCCGGCAGGAAGCTCTTTGTCGACGGTGAACGTAGCCTGCTCGTTCTTGTCGTCGAGCGAAACCTTCGCGGTCTGCGTCTGCCCGCCGGCGGTCACGGTGACGTCGTGGAAGTCTATCTCCAGGGCGTTCAGCGTGATGGTTGTCGTCGGCTGCGCGAGCTTGAGGTCAATGGTTTCATCGCCCTCGAAGGTATTGGTGGGAAAGTTGATGTTGACGGTCAGCGCATAGTGATCGGGCGATGCGCCTCCAGGAAGTTTCTGAGCAACGGCTGTGCAGCAGGCAAGCAAGCCAGCCACACAAATCAGCAGGATCCTTTTCATATATCGCACTCTCAGTATCGGAAGATTACCTAGTGACGGACGAAAGGAATTACGAGCGGAACTGGTGAATAGTTCCGCGCGCTATTAAGAACATATTAGACGATTGCGGGCAGGGTGTGTGAGCGAGTTGTGATGAGTCGATGC